>JACCRA010000455.1 GCA_013813825.1 Pyrinomonadaceae bacterium
GTCGCCTGCGATGGACAGGCGTTGCAACTGCCGCGCAAAGAGTTTCTGATCCTGTCGCGGCTGGCGCGCAACGCCGAACGAATCGTGGCGTCGGAAGAAATCTGGCGACATTCATGGCCGGGCGACGCGCGGTTCAATCCCGAAAGTTTGCACGTCCACATTTACCGCCTCCGCCGCCGGCTGGAGCCCTTCGGCCTACACATCGAGACGATGGTCAACGTCGGCTATCGCTTAGTGACATAAAAAGAGATGATGAATGCAGCAGTGTGAGCGATGAATGAAACGCCATGAACGGCGATCTTTCATTCATCGCTCGTCATTTCGCATTCATCCTTCCGTATTCCGCGTTAGTCACCTCCCGTTCAGCCCGCCTTCAGCTTGAATCCGGCGCGTTTGTTCAATATAGTCCTGCCCCGCTCGTGTTTAATTTCACCGACGGAGCAGACCATCCACATGGCGCGTTTCAGTTTTCTCCCGCGTGAGGATCAGTATTTCTCTTTCTTCGCGCAGATGACTTCCTACATTTACGACGCCGCGCGCATCCTCGTCGAGATGCAGCGCGAAGGGGTCAGCGACTACGTCGCGCACGCGCAGCGCGTCAAATCCATCGAGCACGCCTGCGACGAATTGACGCACACCGTCGCGAACAACCTCAACAAGTCGTTCATCACGCCCTTCGACCGCGAAGACATTTACATGCTGTCGAGCGGCCTTGACGACATCGTTGATCTGATCGATGACGCCGCTCGCGCGATGGTCATGTTCGACATGCGCGAGAGCACACCGCACGCCCGCAACTTCGCCGACGTGATTCAGCGCATGGCCGTCCAGCTCCACGAGATCGTCTCGACGCTCGCTCGCCCGACGGGCATAACGCCCCGCCTCGTCGAGATTCACCGGCTCGAAAACGAAGGCGACGACATCTATCACGCGGCCGTCGCTGAACTGTTCCGGCATGAAACCAACCCGCTTAACGTCATCAAGTGGAAAGAGATTTACGAAAAGCTCGAAGCCGCCATCGACCGCTGCGAACAGGTCGCCAACATCATCGAGAGCGTGATTATTAAGAATGCCTGAAGGCAGGGATGAGGGATGAGGGATGAAGCGAAACGCTTTCGCCATCCTTATCATCCCTCATCCCTTATTATTTATGTCTGTCACTCTAACCTTTGTCATCATCATTATCTTCGTCGCGCTGGTCTTCGATTACATCAACGGTTTTCACGACGCGGCTAACTCCATCGCCACGGTCGTCTCGACGCGGGTGCTGTCGCCGGGAATGGCGGTGATGTGGGCCGCGTTCTTCAACTTCGTCGCGTTTGCGGTGCTGGGCACGAGCGTCGCCAAGACCATCGGCGGCGACTTGATCCGCATCGAGTTGATCGCGCCCGACGTGCGGCTCTACGTGCTGCTCGCCGGGCTGCTCGGCGCGATCATCTGGAATTTGATCACTTGGTATCTGGGATTGCCGACTTCGAGTTCGCACGCGCTGGTGGGCGGCTACGCCGGGGCGGCGATGATCGCCTACGGCGGCGTGAGCGGGCTACTGAAGCCAGAAGGCTGGATCAAAACGCTGGTATTCATCATCGCCTCGCCGCTAATCGGGATGACGCTCGGTTTTTTGCTGATGGTCGCGGTGTTCTGGATTTTCCGCCGCTCCACGGTAACGCGCGTGGATAAATTGTTCCGGCGCGGGCAACTGCTTTCCGCCGCCGCCTACTCGCTCGGGCACGGCGGCAACGACGCGCAGAAAACGATGGGCATTATCACGGCGGTATTGGTGGCGAGCAACCTCGTCGCCCCCGGCGAGGGCGGCCGGTTGCCGGAGATTCCATTGTGGGTGGTGCTCGCGGCACACGCGGCGATTGCGGGCGGGACGCTCTCCGGCGGCTGGCGGATCGTTCACACGATGGGATCGAAGATCACGAAATTAAAGCCGGTCGGCGGCTTCTGCGCCGAGACGGCCGGGGCCGTCACGCTCTTCGGCGCGACGCTCGCCGGCATCCCCGTCTCGACGACGCACACGATCACCGGGGCCATCGTCGGCGTCGGCTCGACGCGCCGCCTCTCCGCCGTCAAATGGGGCGTCGCCGGCCGCATCGTCTGGGCGTGGGTGCTGACGATCCCCATCGCCGCCACCATCGCGGCGCTCTCCTACGCAGTCATCATCTTGATCGACAAAGTCGCGGGGTAAGGGGAGCGTTTCAGGGTGTGGATACACGGCCATGACGCCAACAAAATGCAAAGATGTCAGCCCCGGCAGGGGCGCTAAATCAGAGCTTGTAGCGTAAGCTATGGGCAAGTATCAACAAATGTGAGGAAGCCCCGGCAGGGGCGAAATATCAACCGGCTCGAATATCTTTCGCCCCTGCCGGGGTTTTGACTTGTCTCATGCGCTTGAGTCCACGGCTCAAGCTGTGGGCTTCTGGTCTACCGCCCTTGCCGGGACTAAAACGAAGCATCACGCGCTTTCAGAATTTCGTCTTCGCAATCCGCCGCCGTTACATAAACTTAAGCACTAGTTCAGACGACTGTAACATCAGAGGCCTATTCTAAAACCTTTTCGGCAAAGCTCATTATTAGGAGAATCCATGTCCCTTTTATATCAAGTGACTCTGCGCGTCGCCGTCGCGCTGCTGGCGCTCTCGTCGCTCGTCGCTGCGTCAGCTTGTAGCCCCGACGGCCGGAATGGCGGTCCGGCCGCGAACAACGCCGGCGGCGCGGTGCGCTTGCAGGGCGCGGGCGCGTCGTTTCCGAACCCGCTCTATCAAAAGTGGCTCAGCGAATATAAGAAGACGAACACGGGCGCATCCATCGACTATCAATCGACCGGCTCCGGCGCGGGCATCAAGCAATTCACCGAGCGCACCATCGACTTTGGCGCAACCGACAAGCCGATGAACGAAGAGGAGTTGAAGAAAGCCCCCGGCGAGGTCTTCCATATTCCGACGGTGCTCGGCGCGGTCGTCCTGACTTACAACTTGACCGGAGTGAATCAATCGCTCCGCTTTTCGCCCGACGTGATCGCCGACATCTTCCTCGGCAAAATCAAGAAGTGGGACGACGCGCGCATCAAGGCCGACAACCCCGGCGTCGCATTGCCCGCGGCCGACATCGCGGTGGTCCACCGCTCGGACAGCAGCGGCACTTCCGCCGTCTTTACCGATTACCTCTCGAAGATCAGCCCCGAATGGAAAGAGAAGGTCGGGACGGGTGGCTCGCCCGCGTGGCCGGTCGGTCAGGGCGGCAAAGGCAACGAAGGCGTCTCCGGCATGATCAAGCAGCAGCCCAACACGCTCGGCTACGTCGAATTAGCTTACGCCAAGCAGATCAATTTGCCCGTCGCGCTGATCAAAAACAGTTCGGGCAACTTCGCTGAGCCGACGCTCGACAATGTGACAGCGGCCGCCGCCGATGCGCTCGCCGCGACGCCCGAAGACCTTCGTGTCTCGATCACCAACGCTCCCGGCGCAAACGCCTATCCGATTGCCAGCTACACCTACGTCCTCGTCTATAAAGATCAATCGGACGCCGCGAAAGGCAAAGCCCTCGTCGATTTTCTCTGGTGGGGCATCCACGACGGCACTCAGTTCGCCAAAGACATGCAGTACGCCCCGCTACCCGCCGACATGATCAAGCGCGTCGAAGCCAAGCTCAACGCGGTAATATCCGGCGGCAAGACGCTCCGCAGTTAAGGGATGAGGGCGAGGGATGAGGGATGAATAAGAACAGATGGCTTGGGGCTTTTATTTCATCCCTCATCCCTCCGCCCTCATCCCTATTTTGTTATGTCTAACCCGCAACCGGCCTTACCAACTCCGGCTTCCGCCTACGGCGCGCGCGCGCGTGTGTGGGACTGGCGGCGGGCTTTGTCGCCGACGGGCGACTTAGGCGACGCCGTGTTCCGCGGCGCGCTCTTCTTGTGCGCGTTGCTGCTGCTGCTGATCGTGGCGGCAATGATCGCGGCGATGGCGTCCATGTCAACGCTCTCAATGCGCGAGTTCGGGTGGGGATTTCTGACCAGCAGCCAGTGGAACCCGCTGGCTAATAAGTTCGGCGCGTGGCCGTTCATTTATGGCACGGTGATGTCGTCAATCATCGCGCTGTTGATTAGCGTGCCGCTGTCGCTCGGCGTCGCGGTCTTCCTCGTCGAGCAGGCCCCGGCGCGCGTGGCGCGCCCGCTCACGTTCCTCGTCGAACTGCTGGCGGCGATTCCGTCAGTCGTCTATGGACTGTGGGGCATCTTTGTGCTGGCTCCGTTTTTGCGCGTTCATGTCATGCCGCCGCTGCAAAATTGGTTCGGGTTTCTGCCGCTGTTTCAAGGCAGCATTACCGGCATCAGTTTGCTGACGGGCGGAGTGATTCTCGCGATCATGATCACGCCGATCATCTCAGCGGTCGTGCGCGATGTGCTGGCCGCCGTCCCGGTGTCGCAACGCGAAGCGGCGCTCGCTTTGGGCGCGACGAGGTGGGAGACGACGCGCGTCGTTTTGGCGAACGGCGGCCCCGGCATTGCGGGCGCGATCATCCTCGGCTTGGGCCGCGCCGTCGGCGAGACGATGGCGGTGACGATGCTGATCGGCAACCGCCCGGAAGTATCCGCCTCGCTCTTCGCTCCGTCGTACACCATCGCCTCGGTGCTGGCAAACGAGTTCCGCGAAGCGACCGGTGATCTTTACGTCAGCGCACTGGTTCAGTTGGGGTTAATTCTGTTCTTCGTCACCTTCGTCATCAACGGCGCGGCGCGCCTCCTCGTCTGGAGCGTGACGCGCGGCACGAGCGGCACAGCCCGCGCTTAAGCCGCTTCGAGTTTGTAAGGCTAGAAGCAAATTAACCACAGAGGACGAAGAGCAAGGACGAAGGCGGAAGGATGAAGGATGAAAGAAAAATTCAAGGCTGTGGCTTCTGCTTCATCTTTCCGCCTTCATTCTTCATCCTTGCCTTTGTGTCCTCTACGGTGAAATCAATTATTGACTGATGTTCAAGCCTGAATCGATGACGACCGGTAATAACAAAGCTGACTCCGCGCGGCGCACGGTGAGCGTGATGATGACGACGCTGACGGCCGCGTGCGCGCTGTTCGCCGTGGTGATTTTGCTGCTCATCCTCGGTTACATCGCGGCGCGCGGCATCGGCTCGCTGAATTTGCAGTTTTTGACCGACATCCCGCGCCCGGTGGGCGAAGGCGGCGGAATCGGTAACGCCATCGTCGGCTCGCTCGTGCTCTTAGTGCTGTCCTCAGTCATCGGGATGCCGCTCGGCATCGCGACCGGGATTTACCTCGCGGAGTTCGGCGTGGGGCGCTTCGCCGGCGTCGTCCGCTTTATGGCCGACACGCTGACCGGCATTCCGTCCATCGTCGTTGGCGTCTTCGTCTATACGATCATCGTGTTGCCATTCAGGCAATTCTCGGCGTTCGCCGGGGGCGTCGCGCTGGCATTGATCATGATCCCGATTGTGGCGCGTACGACCGAAGAGATGATCCGGCTGGTGCCGGCCAGTTTGCGCGAGGGGGCGCTGGCGCTCGGCGCGCCGCAGTGGCGGGTGACGCTCGGCGTGGTGCTGCCGGCCGCGATGTCCGGCATCGCCACCGGCGCGATGCTCGCGGTCGCGCGCGTCTCCGGCGAAACCGCGCCGCTCCTGTTCACCGCGCTCAACTACAACGACTTTAATTACTATCTGGATCAGCCCATCGCCTCGTTGACGGTGCAGATTTACAACTACTCGATCTCGCCCTACGATGAATGGCACGCGCAGGCGTGGGCGGCCACGCTCGTCCTGATGACGCTCATCCTCGTCATCAACATCGCCGTCCGCTTCTTCACGCGAAAGCGAGTTTAGCGATCAGCGGTCAGCCATCAGCTTTCAGCTTTTTGCTGTCGCACCGAGCGAAATTTTGGCAGACTTTCAACCAACCGCAACAGTTAGTCTTGGCTGATTGCTGACTGCTGATTGCCGATAGCTTCTATGTCAACCACCGCCCCGCCAACGCCCGTCACGCAGCCGCGCAACGAAGAGCAGCGGCAGCGCGAGCAAAACGCGCCCGTCAAGATTAGCGTGCGCCGGTTAGACTTTTTTTACGGGCGCGCCCAAGCCCTGCATAACATCACGCTCGATCTCAGCGAGCGCATTGTGACGGCCTTCATCGGCCCATCGGGCTGCGGCAAATCCACTTTCCTGCGGACGCTCAATCGCATGAACGACACGATTCCGGGAACGCGCGCCGAAGGCGAAATCCTGCTCGACGCGGCGGACATTTACGCGCCCGGCACTGATGTCGTCGCGCTCCGGCGCAAGGTCGGGATGGTCTTTCAGAAGTCGAACCCGTTCCCGAAATCGATCTTCGACAATGTCGCCTACGGCCTCCGCATCAACCGGCTGACGAGCACCAAAGCAGAGTTGCAAGAGCGCGTGCAGGAGGCGCTCGAAGACGCCGCCCTATGGACGGAAGTGAAGGATCGCCTTAAATCTTCGGCGCTCGGTCTCTCCGGCGGGCAGCAACAACGTCTGTGCATCGCGCGCGCGCTCGCCGTCCGTCCCGACGTGCTGTTGATGGACGAGCCGGCCTCCGCGCTCGATCCGATTGCGACACAGAAAATTGAAGAATTGCTCTTCAAGCTCAAGCGGCAGTACACGATCATCATCGTCACGCACAACATGCAGCAGGCCGCCCGCGTCTCGGACAGAACGGCCTTCTTCTGGCTCGGCAAGCTCATCGAATTCAACGCCACCGAAAAGATGTTCACTAACCCGGACGAGAAGCTGACGGAAGACTACATCACGGGGAGGTTTGGCTGAGGAGAGTAATCAGTAATCAGTGATTCGTGCCGCCGGAAGCGGCGCGCAAATTCAACCTTCAACAGCCACTGGCATTAAACTGATTACTGATTACTGACAGCTTTAACGACATGGAATTCCACAGGCATTTAGACGACGAATTGGACGCGCTGCGCCATCGCGTGCTGCTCTTGGGCGGCGAGACGGAGACGGCTTTGCAACGCGCGATGTTCGCGCTCGTCGAGCGTGACAGCAACACGGCGCACGAAGTTTTGCGCGGCGATGACGAGATCGATCAACTGGAAGTCGAGATCGACCGGCTCTGCATCGACGTGCTGGCGCTCCGGCAGCCGGCCGCGCGCGATTTGCGCTTCGTCGTCTCGGTGGCGAAGATCACGCCGATCCTCGAACGCATCGCCGATCACGCCTGCAACATCGCCCGCGCCGCCATCGACCTTAACGACGAGCCGCAGCTTAAGCCGCTCGTCGATCTGCCGCTGATGGCGCAGCACGCATCCGGCATGTTGCGCTCCGCGCTCGACGCCTTCACCTCGGCCGACGCCGCGCAGGCCCGCGTCATCATCGCCCGCGACGATGAGATCGATGAACTCTACGACCGCGTCTTCCACGATTTACTTCGCATGATGGTCGCCGAGCCATCGACCACAACGCGCGCCGCGCGACTGCTCTTCGTCGCCAAGCACCTTGAACGCGTCGCCGACTACGTCACCGACATCTGCGAACTAACCGTGTACATGACCGAGGCGACGTTCATCAAACACAGCAACTAAGGAGGGATGAGGGATGAGGGATGAGGGATGAAGAAATCAGGATGAAGACAGGCTATTTGCTTGTTCATCCCTCATCCCTCATCCCTCATCCCTTATTGCTATGGCAAAGCCAGTTCTCATCATTGAAGACGATCCGGACATCGCCGAGGGGCTACGGTTTAATCTAGAGCGCGAGGGCTTGGAGGCGCGCGTCGCGTTGACGGGCGAGTTGGGGCTGGCTGCGGCGCTCGACGCGCGTCAGCCGCCGTCGCTAATCATCCTCGACCTGATGCTACCGGGAATGAGCGGCACGGAGTTGTGCCGCCGCCTGCGGCGCGAGCCGGCGACCCGCCGCACGCCGATCATTATGCTCACCGCCCGCACCTCGG
>JACCRA010000334.1 GCA_013813825.1 Pyrinomonadaceae bacterium
CGTCTCAGCTTTACTTTCTCGAAAGCATGGAAGCCCGCGCGTGGCTCGACCAAACGCGCTATACACCGGCCTCCTACAAAAACACGCACGGCCACGCACTCGTCATTGCCGGTTCGCGTCAGTTTAGCGGCGCGGCCGTGCTGTGCGGCGACGCGGCGATGTGTTCAGGCGCGGGATTGGTCACAGTGGCGACGCCGGAATCGGCAATCACGGCCGTCGCTTCGCGACTGATGCCGGAAGTGATGACTGCGGCGCTGCCTGAAACAGATGCCGGCGCGGTGAGTGCCGAAGCTGACGAGGCCGTGGCTCAACTCGCGAAACGGGCGCAGGTCGTCGCTATTGGCCCCGGCCTCTCGTCGGTGGAAGAGAGCACGCGCCGCTTCGTCCGCGCCGTGGTTGAAAAGCGCGTCGCCCCGCTGGTAGTTGATGCCGATGGATTGAACGCGCTCGCTCCGTGGCCGGAAGAATTGCGCGGCACGCCGGAATTGCCGCTGATTCTCACGCCGCACGAAGGCGAGATGCGGCGACTGTTAGGCATTAAGGCTGATAATCGGGACGCGCTGGCGGCGGATCGCGCCGGCGCGGCGCGCGAGTTCGCCGTCAGGCAGCAATTGATTTTGGTCTTGAAGGGCGAGCGCACGCTCGTCGCCGCGCCCGACGGTCGCGTTTTCATCAACCCGACAGGCAACGCCGGCCTCGGCACGGCCGGGGCCGGCGACACGCTGACCGGCATCATTACAGGCTTCTTAGCCCAGTCCTACGGCACTCTCGCGGAACAGGCCGACCCGCTGCTGGCAACACTCGCGGCCGTCTATCTCGGCGGGCTGGCCGGCGATAAAGCGGCGCAAGCCATTGGCTTGAGAGCCATGACCGCCTCCGCCATCCGCGCACATCTCGGCGCCGCTTTTCGCGCGCTCGATCCGTTTGGGGAAAGTCCGTGAGCCAAGCCGCCAATGATCAGACGACGGACGCCGGGTGGATCACCCACAGCCCGGAAGAGACTTTCGCCATCGCCACGCAACTCGGCGCCCGCCTTCGTGGCGGTGAAGTGCTGCTGCTCGACGGCGAACTCGGCGCAGGTAAAACCGTCTTTGTGAAAGGTCTCGCCGCCGCGCTCGGCTTCGACGTTGATGAAGTGACCAGCCCATCTTTCACACTGGTCAATCGCTACGACGCGCGGCTGACGCTTTATCACCTTGACCTCTATCGTCTGCCTGACGGCGCGGGCGCGGCGCACGCCGTCGATCTCGAAGAACTGTTGACCGACGAGCGTGCCGTGATTGTCATCGAATGGGGCGCACGCCTCGGCGCTTACCCACTGCCGGCTCAGAAGACGTGGCGCATCAACCTCACAGGCGACGGCGACGATCCACGCCTCATCACGCTCAGGAACGAGTGAGCGTCCGGCATCAGCCCGCAGGCGCATGACGGCTGTGCTAAACTCCCTCTGAAAACATTTTCAGGAGGAATTCAAGATATGCCATACCCAGAACTGATGATCCGCCCGATGCGCGAGGAACTAACCCGGCTCGGCATCGAAGAGACGAAAACGCCGGAACAGGTTGAAGCCGCCATCGCCGACGCCAAAGGCACCGTGATGGTAGTCGTCAATTCCGTCTGCGGCTGCGCGGCCGGTAAAGCCCGTCCCGGCATCGCGATGGCGTTGCGCCATGCGACCAAGCCGGAGCGCGCCATCACCGTCTTCGCTGGCGCTGACACTGAAGCGACCGACAAAGCTCGCAGTTACTTCACCGGCCACCGGCCGTCGTCGCCCTCCATCGCCTTGCTCAAAGAAGGCCGCCTCGTTTACATCATGGAGCGTCACCAGATCGAAGGCCGCGACGCTATCTCCATCGCTCAAGAACTGACCCGCGCCTTCGATCAGCACTGCACCGACCACAGCACGGCTACCGCTTAACAAAGTAATGAGTGATGAGCGATGAGTAATGAGTTTGACCTTTTACTCATCACCCATCATTCATCACTCATCACTTTTCATGACTCTGCCACTCGACACCCCGATCCTCTTGCTTTGGCAGTCTGAAATTCCGCGCGTGGGGCAGGCGTCCGCGCGCCGCCTCGCGCTGGCGCTGGCGCACGTCGCGGGCAAAGGCGACGCCGGCGAGGCGACCATCGAGGATTTGCTGAACTATCTGCCGTTGCGTTACGAGGATCGCTCGAACATGACGCGCATCTC
>JACCRA010000352.1 GCA_013813825.1 Pyrinomonadaceae bacterium
CGTAGAAGGCAGACGAGCCAGAGAGCTTGATCCGCTTTCACTAATCAACAATTCGCTTGAAGGAATGTTTCTTCACTACGCGGGACGGGACGACGAGGCGATAGCAAGATTACAAAAGACGCTTGAGCTAGACCCGAACTTCTGGATCGCGCACATCACGCTGGCGAAAGTTTATATCCGAAGGCGGATGTACCCGGAAGCCATCGCCGAATTAAGCAAAGCCAGAGAATTTTCAGGAGGTAACACGGAAACAATTTCACTGGCCGGCTATGCTTGGGCGCTGTCCGGCAACCGTGCCCAAGCGCAAACGGCGCTTGATGAATTGAAATCCTTGTCAACGCATCATTACGTCCCGCCGTACAACATCGCCATGATCTATAACGGACTCGAGGAGAAGGATGAGGCATTAGCTTGGTTAGAAAAGGCTTATGAAGAGCGAGATGTACGATTGACCTTCATTAAGATTGATCCGAAGTGGGATTCGTTTCGCTCAGACTCACGCTTTGCCGCGATCATCAAACGAATCGGTCTTGAATGATCGTGACGAAAAGCCATGACAGGCAACGACAACGGAATTAGGAAAGTCTTCCTCTTCGCCGGCTTCCGTCTCGACGCGACAAGGGAATACAGCGACTACAAACGCTTTAGCACCAGACGGACGAGGACAAGATTGACGCGCCGGTGAAGCCGTAAAAAGGCGGGAGAATAGTGTTGTGACAGTGGCTCTCGATTGAGTTTTCAGAACGTGGGCATGGCGCATCTTGCTTACGTCGATAGGTAAGTGCAGGATTAAGTAATGAAGGAAATCGTAATCGTCGGTGGCGGTTTTGCCGGAGTCGAAGCGGCGTGGCAGGCGGCGGAGCGTGGCGCGCGAGTGCGGCTTTACGAGATGCGCCCCGTCAGGCAGACGCCGGCGCATCGGACGGATAAGCTGGCGGAGATCGTCTGTTCCAACTCGCTAAAATCAGACGAGCCGGGGACGGCTCCTTACTTGTTGAAGGAAGAATTGCGGCGCGGGCGCTCGCTGGTGTTGGAGGTCGCGGCACAGACGCGCGTGCCGGCGGGCGCGGCGTTGGCGGTTGATCGACATCGCTTCGCGGAGTTGATCACCGAACGCATCGAGGCGCACCAGAACATCACGCTGGTGCGCGAAGAGTTGACGCGCGTGCCGGACGATGCGATCACGATCATTGCCGCCGGACCGCTCTGCTCAGACGCCTTGACTGAAGAGATCGTGCGTTTGACGGGCGACGATCAACTTTACTTTTACGACGCGATTGCGCCCATCGTCGCCGCCGATTCAATTGATCAGTCAATTGCTTTCAAGGCGGCGCGCTACGGCAAGGGCGGCGACGATTATCTTAATTGCCCGATGAGCGAGGACGATTACCGGCGGTTTTACGAGGCGCTCGTCGAGGCTAAGAGCGTACCGCTCCAACGCTTCGAGGAAACGCGCTGGTTCGAGGCGTGCTTGCCGATTGAAGAGTTGGCGCGGCGCGGCTTCGACACGCCGCGTTACGGGCCGATGAAACCGGTCGGCTTAATTGATCCGCGCACCGGACGCGAGCCGTTCGCCGCCGTGCAACTCAGGCAGGAAAACCTGATGGCCGACGCTTACAACCTCGTCGGCTTCCAGAATCATCTACGCTACGGCGAACAGGCGCGCGTGCTTCGTCTCATTCCCGGACTCGAACAAGCGGAGTTCTTGCAGTACGGTCAGATTCATCGTAATACTTACATCCGCGCGCCGCGCGTGCTGCAAGCGACGATGCAGATGCGCGAGCGCCCACACACTTTTTTTGCAGGACAGATCAGCGGCGTCGAAGGCTACGTCGAATCGGTGGCGACGGGGTGGCTGGCCGGCGTCAACGCGGCACGGCTGGCTTTTAACCGGCAACTCGTTGAAGCTCCGTCGCAGACGGCCACGGGCGCACTGGCGCGCTACGTTTCGCAGGCGCGGACGGACAACTATCAGCCGGTCAATATCACTTTCGCGCTGCTCGAACCGATGGCGGAAGCGGAGCGCAAAAGATTTCGCAAGAAGCGCGAACGGCACGGACGGCAAGTCGAGTTGGCACTAACACAATGGGACCAGTGGTTACGCGAGATGCAAACGGACGAGGCCGCGACGCCGCAAGCTGCCCGCCGTTGAGTCGCCCGATTGGCGAAAAGGGCGCGGCCCGGTTGCGCGTCTGGCTGTGTCTGCTCGCTCTGCTCGCTGTGATCACACCGCCTGCTGCGCCGCTCGTCGCGCAATCAGGCCGGGCGCGCAAGCCTGCGACGCCTGATTCCAAGACCGCCTCGCCGACCGTGCCGCGCGCACGTCGCCCCGCACCCGCCAACTCCGGCCCGCACTCCGGCCCCAAAGTCACAGACGCTG
>JACCRA010000373.1 GCA_013813825.1 Pyrinomonadaceae bacterium
CAACAGATCGGCCTGCGCCAAAAGCGACAGGAGATCGCGGAATTGCGCGTCCGTCTCCTGCTCTTCGCCGGCGCGCGGCTCAATCTCGCGCCACGCGAAGCTCGCCACGCTCGCCGCCAACTGCCGGTGCTCGTGGTTAAAGAATGGACTTTGTTCGATGAAGGACATAGACAGTGAGCAGTAAGCAGTGAGCAGTGAGCGGTGAAAGACAGTTTTAACTGCTTACTGTTCACCGCTCACTGCTCACTTGTACTTCGGTTCGTGCTTTGCCGTGATGGCCGAGAACGCTTCGCGGAAATCAGGGTGTTGCATACACGCGGCCTGCGCTTGAGCTTCCCATTCGAGGGCGGTGTCGAGGCTCACCTCCCACTCGCGGTCGAGCATCTCTTTGGTCATGGCGAGCGCAAACGCGGGGCCGCGCGCGAGGCGTTCGGCGAGCGTGCGCGTCTCGGCCTGTAAATCTTCGGCGGGCACGACGCGATTATATAAGCCGACCGCTACGGCCTCCTCGGCCGTGATGAAGTCGCCGGTGTAGAGCAACTCGGTCGCTTTTGCCAAGCCCACATAGCGCGGCAACAAAAAGCACGCGCCCATGTCCGCGCCCGACAAACCGACGCGCACGAAGAGAAACGCGATCTTCGCTTCGGGCGCGGCGATGCGTAAGTCCGCCGCCAGCGCGATACACGCGCCCGCACCCGCCACCGTCCCGTTAAGGCACGCCATCACCGGCTTTCGCAGCGCGCGGATATTGCGAATCAATTCGCACGTCATCCGCGTGAATTCCAGATGGCCTTCGATGTCGAGCGACTGCAACTCGGAGATAATGCCCTGTACGTCGCCGCCGGAACAGAACGCCCGCCCCGCGCCCGTGATGACGACGGCGCGCACCTCTCGCTCATCACGCAACGCCGCGAACGTGTCGGTCAACTCGCGATAGACCTCAAACGTTAGCGCGTTCAGCCGCTCCGGCCGGTTCAGCGTGATCCAGCCGACGCCGTTTGTTTGTTCGTAAAGGAAACTTTTGGGAGAAAGCATAAGAAGCATTCAGCCATCAGCACTCAGCTTAGAGCCGACAATAGCAGGATTTGCTGAAAGCTGATCGCTGATGGCTGACCGCTTACAGCACAGCGATGCCTTCCATCTCCACCTGCGCGGCGTCTTCGAGCAAACTCTTGACTTCGACTAAGGCCATCGCGGGGAAGTGCCGCCCCATGCGGGCGCGCCAGCTTGCGCCGACTTCGCGCTGTCGTGCGAGATACTCGCGTTTGTCCGTCACATAAATAACGAGGCGCACGATCTGCTCCGGCCCGCCGCCCGCTTCCGCGACGACCGCAAGGACGTTAGCGAGTGCGCGGTCGAACTGCTCGACAAAATCCGCGCTCACGATCTGCTGCCGATCATTCCACGCAATCTGCCCGGCGATGAACAGCAGCGATCCGCCCGGCGGGACCAGCACGCCGTTTGCGTAGCCGCGTGGACTTCCGAGAGAAGTGGGATTGATGAAATCAAAATCCATGACGCGGAAGATTAACAAGAGCGGCCCGAAAAAGCGGCGGACAGGCCGTCGCTTGTGCCAAACGTCAAAGAAGCGAAGAGCTTGTTCGTTAGTTCTTTTCTCTGACTTTGATCGTGAGAATCACACCGGTACGCTTCTCGTCGAGGGTATAATCCACGTCTTTTCCTTGATCGATCCACTCGAAAAGGTTTAACTCATTCAGGTTTTTCACGCTCGCTTCAAGCAGTCGTTGACTGAAAGGCTTGCCGTCGCGCAAGCGCAAGGCGGCGCGCAAGATCGAGTCACGTGTTGTCGCGTTACCGGCGAACTGAACTTCGCGGAGGACAAAACATTTACCCTCGTTGATGTTCACTAAATAATCGACGACCCCTTCTTGCGCTCCGGGTTCGAGATGAAAGGTCGGCTCAGGATCGGCACTGTAATGCAGATACCCCTTATCGTGGTAAGCGCGGGTAAGGCGTTCAAAGAGAGCTTCGTAAATAGCTTCGCCGTTGGCAATGTCGCCTTTCTCTAAGTTGATCATTGCGCCGATCTGTTCCGGCGTAAAGAGTTTTGCGCCTTCAATTTCAAGCTTGCCGATGCGGTACAACGCGCCCTCTTCAAC
>JACCRA010000379.1 GCA_013813825.1 Pyrinomonadaceae bacterium
CTATAGCTCAGGCGGCTCGCCGCGCCCGCGCCGCCCGCCACCTGCGCGCGACCGCGAAAGAATCCTAATCCGCCACCCTCGGCCGACAAGCTGCCCCGGAGCGGCCCGCCGCCCGTGTCCGTCACGACGTTGACCACACCGCCGATGGCGTTGGTCCCGTAGAGCGACGATCCCGATCCGCGCAGCACTTCGAGCCGGCTCGTGTTCGTCAGCAGCAAATCTTCGAGATAGCCGGTCGCGTCGCCGGTGATCGCGGCGGCGTCGCGGAAGCGCAGGCCGTCGATCAACACGGCCGTGTCTTCGTTCCTCAGACCGCGCGTCTTAATTGAGACCAGCGAGCCGGGGCCGCCCAATTGCTGCACGCGCAAGCCCGGCACGGTTCTGAGCGCGTCGGTGATCGCGTACTCATTGCGCTCCTCGATCTCGCGGGCGTCCACGACGCTGATGGCCTTCGAGACTTCGTCAATCGGTTGCACGGCGTCGGCCGCTGTAGTGACGACGACTTCGGCGCGCACGCCCGCCACTTCGAGCGTCAAGTCCACGGATGCCGCCCGCCCACGCTCGACACGAACCGCCTGTGCCATTGTCGGTGCGAAATTCCGCGCCTCCGCCCGCAACAGATATTCGCCGGGCGCGAGACGCTCAAAGCGGTAAGCGCCTTCGGCGTTGGTGGTCGTCGTTAGCCGCAAGGCGGGTGACCCGCCGCGCGCATGGAGCGTGACAACGGCTCCGGCGACCAACGCACCTTGACTATCAAGGACGCGCCCCGCGAGCGTCGCCCCGGCGGCGTTACCACCCGCTTCCTGCGCGTGCGCGAGTGCCGCCATGCACAGGACGAGCACACCAGCCAGTAATAACTTATGAAATTTCATCATTTACTCCTTCAACATTCACTTACGCACGATGGCGGTAGCCAAACGCCGCAGCGGGCACAAGGGAAGGAGCGGGTGAAAAACGGGGCGCACATCAAAAATGCGCCGCACAAAAAAGGACGCCCTCGATCTTCCGTGTGGAAGATCGAGGGCGTCCGTGCTCGGACGAAACGCAAAGCGCGTTGCCGCGCTCAACCGCAGCAGCAACGCCCGACCGCACGCGCGGGAGCCGGCGGGCGACGTTCGTCAAAACAGTTTCAGTCCACTCGCTCTTTCCCGGAGCGTCAGCGGTCGCCACCATCTGAGAAAGAGGTCAGAGGTGAGAGGTCAGAGATCAGTGAAGACAAAACTGCTTTGCCTTTTCACTGATCTCTGACCTCTCACCTCTGACCTCTCATCATGCAGGCAAGGTTTCCTGACTTCCGGCTCGAGCGCGTCGTCTCGCGGCCTTCCCCGCTTTTTCCGAAAGCGAGTGACCTTAACTGAATCGGAGACGACACAATCGCCGGTACACAGTGGCGGGAACCGTGCGGGCTTTGCACCCGGCTTCCCTTGTCGCCCTCTCTACGTGAAGAGGGGCACACCTGCGACGGTCAATCACGCCCGCGTCGTGACGGCGCGGACGGATCGAATGGCGATACAAATTTAATTTAGCAAAGAGCAGTTGCTTCCAACGTGGACGGTCAAGCTACCACTGGCCGGGGTGAGCGTCAAGGAGTCATCAATCTAAGATTTAATTCCGTAACCACATCAAGGCCGCTGCCAGACGGAGCCGTCCGCGTATTGCACACGCATGATGATGACTTGCCCGCGCAGTCCTTTCTGCTCGTTTTTGTCGAGCGCATAGACGCTGACCAAACGTGTCGGCGGCGTCAGGGCGGAGAAGGAAAATTCCTTGCTCTTACCGGGCTTGATTTTTTCTGCGCCGGTGAACCACCGGCGGCCGCTCTCCTGTCCGGTGGCGGCGTCGAGAAAGACATAGTCCAAATCCACTTCCTGAACAGTCTTCGCGCCCGCGTTAGTAACTGAGATTTTATACAGGAAGCTGTAACGGGGCGGAGCCGTCTGTCTGGCTCTGAGCACTTGTTCGGCGCGCAGTTCGCGCTCGATCCTATTCGCCTCGCCGATGTTGCCGCCTGCCCGCGCACGCTCCAGCCGCCGCTCGTCGCCTGAGCGCCGGCGCATGTCGCTAAAACTTTCGACGGGACCAGCAAAAGGATCGCGCTCCCACCCGATGCGTTCCTTGCTCCAACTGTATTTCGAGACGGAAATGTCGGGCGGGCTTTCGGCGTTGGCGGTAGCAGCAGCAGGAGGTAAGTGT
>JACCRA010000387.1 GCA_013813825.1 Pyrinomonadaceae bacterium
GTATGATGTCGTGCGTCAGCTTGCAGTTATCCTTGTCACTCTCATGGAGTCAACCAATGACCGGCACAGGAAAAATACTCGTCACTCTGGACAATGGCATTAAGCGCATCACGATCAACCGGCCGGAGCGGCGGAACTCGGTCGATCTGGAAACAGCGGGGCAGTTGCTCGCGGCGGTGCAGGCGTCAGTGGACGACGGCACGCGCGTCCTCGTTCTGACCGGCGCGGGCGAGGCGTTTTGCGCGGGCGCTGATCTCGCGATGACCAGCCCGGAAGAGTTCGCCAACTTCGACACGACGAAATACCTGCGCGAGTTTGTGAATCCCACGATCCAAGCTCTGCGCGCTTTGCCGTCGCCCGTCGTCGCGCGCGTTCACGGGCCGGCCGTGGGTTTGGGAAATAACTACGCGCTGGCGTGCGATTTAATCATCGCCTCGGAGCAGGCCGTCTTTAGCCAGCTTTTCATCAAGATCGGATTGATGCCGGACGGCGGCGGGACGTTTTTTCTGCCGCGCCTCGTCGGCTATCATCAGGCCTTCGAGTTGATGGCGACGGGCGCGCAACTGAGCGCGACGGAAGCGCACGCGCTCGGACTCGTCAACCGCGTCGTGCCTTTCGCGGAATTGGACGCGACCATCGCGCAAATAACCGCGCGTCTCGTCGCCGCGCCCCGGCTGGCGTTGACGCGCATGAAGGCCGCGCTCAACCACAGTTTGCACACCGACCTCGCCGGCGCGCTCGATTTCGAGGCCATCAATCAAGACGCCTGCCTGCACTCGCCGGACTTTGTCGAAGGCATTACGGCTTTCATGCAGAAGCGCAAGCCGATCTTCAACCAACAATGAGCGGCCTGACCCGGGGGCGTGAGATTCTTGCCTGCCGTCGGTACGGCCGGCGGCGTCTGCCGGTTAAGTGCTATTCGATAGTGATGTTCAATCTTGAGCGGCGCGTCTTTGGGCGCGCCGACATGCAAGAATCTCGCGCCCCGGAGACAAGCTATGAGCGACGCTGAGGGACAGACGCGCACGCGCACCATCAGTTGGGAAGACCCGCACGCGGCGGCCGAAGCCGGACGGAGTTTGAGCGGGATCGAGTACCTGCAAAAGATCATCGCCGGCGAACTCGCCCGCCCACCGATGGGCGCGCTGATGAATTTCTCGATCATTGAGATCGGCGAGGGGCGCGCCATCTTCGGGGCGGAGCCGGCCGAGTATCATTACAACCCGAACGGCACGGTGCATGGCGGGCTGGCCGCCGCGCTGCTCGATTCGGCGATGGGTTGTGCCGTCCACACGTTGCTACCGGCGGGCGCGGGCTACACGACGCTTGAGATCAAGGTCAACTACATCCGGCCGATGAACAGAGACACGGGACCAGTTCGCTGCGAAGGCACGATCATCCACGCCGGCGCGCGCACCGCCACCGCCGAAGGCCGCATCACCGACCTGCGCGGCAAGCTCTACGCGCACGCCACCACGACGTGCATCGTCTTTCGCCCCGGTACGGAGGCGACAAAAAATTAACCTCGCCATTCCTGTGAGAACAGTTGGAGGAAAAGTTGGTATGCCCGAACGCTTCGCCAGCTTCGCCGAGTTTTATCCGTACTACCTCTCGGAACACCGCGATCCGACGTGCCGGCGACTGCACTTCGCCGGGAGCCTGCTCGTTTTGCTGACTGTCGGCGGCGCGCTCATCAGCGGCCGGTGGTGGCTGCTCGCGTTGGTCCCCATCATCGGATACGGCTGCGCGTGGCTGGGGCATTTCTTCTTCGAGCATAACCGGCCGGCGACTTTCACTTACCCGCTCTATTCGCTGGCGGGCGATTGGGTGATGTTCAAAGATATCTTGACTGGCAGGATCAAGTTTTGACGGAACAGACTTTCGACACGCCCGATACCAATCCCGTGCGCCGGGGCGAGCAACTCGACTGGCCGCGCCTTGCCGCTTACGTGCGCGAGCAACTGGCTACCGGGCGGCAGCTTGAAAACTTCGACGCCGCCGCCGAGATGCAAGTCGAACAGTTTTCCGGCGGGCATTCAAATCTGACGTACCTGCTGCGCTTCGGCGCGTGCGAGTTGGTGTTGCGCCGCCCGCCTTTTGGTCCAGTGCCGCCGCGGGCGCACGACATGGCGCGCGAGTTTCGTATCCTCGCGGCGCTGCATCCGGTTTTCCCGCTCGCGCCGCGCCCCTACCTGCTCTGCGAAGACGCCGAAGTTGCCGGCGCGACGTTCTACCTGATGGAGCGACGGCGCGGCCTCGTGGTGCGCGGCGTCGAGCCGCCGCAGTTGGCGGAGAATCCACCGGCCCGCCGCCATGCGAGCGCGGCGCTCGTCGAGACGCTGGTGCAACTTCATGGCGTGGACATCGGCGCGCACGATCTCGCCGCGCTCGGTAAGCCCGCCGGCTTCGTCACGCGCCAAGTGGGCGGCTGGGCGCAGCGCTGGCGCGGTTCGCAGACTTCCGCGCTGCCGGAGATGGACCAACTCGCGCTGTGGCTCGAAGAACATTTGCCGCCCGAAACAGAGCGCCCCGCGCTGGTCCATGGCGACTACAAACTCGACAACGTGATGCTCGACGCGAAGAGCGCGAGCCGCGTGGTCGCAGTGTTTGACTGGGAGATGAGCGCGCTCGGCGACCCACTCGTCGATCTCGGCATCCTGCTGTGCTATTGGGTTCACGCCGCCGCTCCGCACATGGCGGGCGACAGTCTGGCCTCAGTCACGGGGCATCACGGCTGGTACACTCGCGAAGAAATTGTTGAGCATTACGCCGCGCGTTCGGGGCGCGATTTACGGCATCTGACTTTTTACGAGGTCTTCGCCGTCTTCAAGTTGGCCGTCGTCGTGCAGCAGATTTATTTCAGATACCGGCGCGGGCAGACTGACGATCCGCGCTTCGCCACCCTCGGCGAGCGCGTCGCGTGGCTCGCCCAATTGGCCGCCGAAATGATCGAAGTGAGTTGAGGAGAGCCATAAACCCCCCGAAGTTAATTGTGAGTCAATCGAAGCGAGGAGACCGAGCATGAACTATCCGCTGAACATCTCTTTCAAGATTCTGGCGCTCGCCCGGCAGTTAGCGGTGACGGACGCCGGCGGTAATTTGATCTTTTACGTTAAGCAGAAGGCTTTCAAGTTGAAGGAGAACGTCGGCGTTTTCGCCGACCGCGAGCAGACCCGTCAGCTCTACACGATCAAAGCCGACAAGGTCTTAGACTTCTCGGCGCGCTATCACATCACGGACGAGCACGGCGTCTCACACGGCGCGATCCAACGACGCGGCATGAAGTCGATCTGGAAGGCGCATTACGAGATTTACGACGGCGAGCAACTCGTGCTGACGATTAGCGAAGAGAACGCTTGGATCAAAGTGCTCGATAGCTTATTAGGCGAGATTCCGGTGTTGGGGATGTTCACCGGCTACATCTTTAATCCGGCCTACATTGTCTCGCGCGCGGCGGGGCAGCCCGTCATGCGGATCGCCAAGCAGCCCGCCTTCCTCGAAGGCAAATTCAAAGTCGAGCCGCAGGGGCCGCTCAACGAAGAGGAAGAACGGCGGGTACTGTTGAGCCTGATTATGATGATCCTGCTGGAACGCGGGCGCGGCTGAAACTCTTCACGGGAGAAATATGAGTGACCTGCAAAATAC
>JACCRA010000402.1 GCA_013813825.1 Pyrinomonadaceae bacterium
AGTCTATGCTCACGGTGCGTGAACATGGGCAAAGGGTTTTCGCGTCAACACTGGTGCGCGACGGACAACTCACGGTTCGCGCCGAGCAGGTCGGCTCCGAGACTCGCGCGGCGCAGATCATCCGAATCATGCAGGACGCGCCGGTTCACGACACGCGCATCGAGAACTATGCGGCGAAGGTCGCCGACCGCGCGGTGCTGCCTACCTTGCTCCTCGCCGGGGTGGTGCTCGCCCTGACGCGCGACACGTCGCGCGCCGCGTCAATCCTAATCACGGACTTTGCCACCGGCGTCCGCGTCTCGGTGCCGACGACGATTCTGGCGGCGATGACGGCAGCGACGCGGCGCGGCGTCCTCATCCGCAGCGGTCGCGCGGTCGAGCAACTAAGCAAGATAGACACCATCGTCTTTGACAAGACGGGGACGGTGACGCGCGGTCAACCTGCTGTCACACAAGTTTTATGCTTGAATCCGGCGTCGAACGAGGCTGAAGTGCTCGCGCTCGCCGCCGCCGCCGACCAACATCTGACTCACCCGGCGGCAGAGGCGGTCGTGCGCTACGCTAAAGAGCGCGAAGTCACAATAATCGCTTGTGAGGAGTGGCAGTACCGCATCGGACTTGGCGTGCGCGCGCAGATTGAC
The DNA here is from genome assembly GCA_013813825.1 of Pyrinomonadaceae bacterium. Lineage (GTDB taxonomy): Bacteria > Acidobacteriota > Blastocatellia > Pyrinomonadales > Pyrinomonadaceae > JACCRA01. The sequence goes on from JACCRA010000402.1 coordinate 642, forward strand.
GGACACACTGTGCTGGTTGGGAGCGGGCGGCTCCTGCGAGGGGAGGGCATCAGCCTTGACGAAGTTCATGAACGGCACGGGTTCCTGAGAGAAGGAAACCAGTCGGTGATGTATGTCGCCAGCGGGGGCGCGGTGCAGGGCGCAATCCTTTACGCCGACTCACTGCGCCCTGAGAGTCGTGAGGTGATTGAGGCGTTGCGCGCCTTTGGTATGGAGATTCACCTGCTCACGGGCGACAATCACAGAATCGCGAGCGCGGTTGCTCATCAACTCGGCATCTCGGCAACCGGCACCCATGCCGAGGCGTTCCCCGAACAGAAGGCGGCGGTCGTCAGCGCGTTGCGCGCGAAAGGCAGGAAGGTCGCCTTCGTCGGCGACGGCATTAACGACTCGCCCGCCCTCGCTTACGCCGATGTTTCGGTCTCCTTCGGTGGCGGCTCGGACGTGGCCCGTGAGGCGGCGGAAGTCGTACTAATGGAGAACGATTTGCGCGGGCTGCTGACGGCGATCACAACCGCACGGCAGACGATGCACCTCATCCGCCAGAACATCGGCATCGTCGTCGCCCCGAATCTCGCGGCATTGCTGGTGGCGGTGCTGTTTAAACTCGGACCCATCACGGCGACGGTTATCAATCACGGCTCGATGGTCATTGCCGGACTCAACGGATTGCGTCCCCTGCTCAAGGGTGACGTGAACTCGTGGATACCGACAGCGGTCATCGACAAGAATGAGAAAGGAACAATGTAATGGCTGAAGTATGGAACGATGTGAAGCGCGGCGCGGGTTGGGCGGTCGGATTCGGTGCTGTTCTCGGCACTGCCTTCGTCCTCAAGCGCGGGGCACAGCCCGCAATGAAATCGGCGATGAAGGGGCTGCTGCGCTTACGCACAGCGAGTGCCGAAATGGCAGAGCGCGTGCAAGACATTTACGCGGAAGCGGAGGCGGAGTATGCGGCTGAAACACTCATGCAGGATGGCGACCAATCGCCGCCAACAGCCTGATCTGATGACTCTGTTGCAAAAGACAGTTGGAGCAATATAACAACTCCGCGCCGAGCGTCGCCGTGAGCAAGATAGCTTACCGCAAGGATGTGTAACTTACCGACGGCAAAGCTATCTTGTGATGGAAGACGCTGCTGTTGTTGCTTAGACTGTGTTGCTGATTAGACTGGAATTATTTGACGGCGTAGATGACATCGAGCGCCGGTTTTGAATCCACTATTCTTACATCTGGTATGAAAGAGGCTACCAAATTTTCGTTAGAGAACTTGCTTCATCGCCCGTCAATTGAGTTCGATTCGGTTCGATCAGAGACAGAAATCACAGACAAAGTCATCATGGTGACGGGTGTCGGAGGTTCCATCGGGTCGGCTTTATCACGGCGTATCATTAACCTGACTCCTGCACATCTCATCCTTTTGGAGAAATCAGAAAATGATCTCTACCATCTCGGTATCGAGTTGCAGTCGAAAGAGACAGCCGTCAGAACCACGTTCGTGCTCGGCGACGTATGTGACGCATCTTTGTTGGCGGAGGTCTTCGAGCGGCACCGACCGCGAATCGTTTTCCACGCCGCCGCTCTCAAGCACGTGCCCTTGTTGGAACAGCATCCGTTGACAGCCGTGCGCAACAATGTGTTAGGCACACACACGCTGGTCAGACAAGCCATCCAATTTCGTGTCGATGAGATGGTGATGCTTTCAACTGACAAAGCCGTCAACCCTGTGAGCATCATGGGGGCTTCTAAGCGAATCGCCGAACTCGTTCTGCGTGCTCAGAGTGGAGGGGCGACACGGTTGAAGTCAGTCCGTTTCGGCAACGTGCTCGGAAGCCGTGGAAGCGTCGTGCCGCGATTTGCCGAACTAATCGAAAAGCGTTCGCCGTTGACGGTGACTCACCCGGAAGCGACCAGATACTTCATGACGGAGTACGAAGCCGTGGAGTTGATCTTGTGTGCGTTGTGGCACGGCATAAGCGGAGACGTGTTGGTGCCAGACCTCGGCAGCCCGGTTCGTATCCTCGAACTCGCCGAGAAGATGATACGCCTTGCAGGGTTAATGCCCGACAAGGATATTCCCATTACCTTCACGGGCTTACGTCCCGGTGAGAAACTGATTGAAGAACTGCTATCAAGCACTGAAACGATTTTACCATCCGGTAATCCGAGCATCCGCAGAGTAAGGAGTTCTGCTCCTATGGCTATTGAAGTCGAGAGCTGGATTGATGAGTTGATGGAGGCTTTGGAGTGGCGCGACGCTATGGCATTGATCGAAAAGGTCTGCGAGATACTCCCGGAATACTCCCCAAGTGCAGAACTGCTTGACTACGCCCGTGTTCGCACCGGGATGTTAAGCCCCTAAATACGAAGCTTTCATGAAACGAAAGATCGCGGTCATTTCTACATCACGAGCTGATTACGGGCACCTCTACTGGGTCTTGAAAGACCTCGCTGCGCACCCCGTTGTAGAACTGCGCATGATCGCGCTCGGCGCTCATCTCTCGGCGGAGTTCGGGCACACTGTTGACG
>JACCRA010000432.1 GCA_013813825.1 Pyrinomonadaceae bacterium
TCTCGTGCCGCTGACCCAGATGGGCGGCGTCCAAACCGCCGACGAGTTGGCCGACAATTTGCGCTTCACGACCGTTAAGGATTACGAAGACTGGATCGCACGGCTGAAGGCGCTCCCCCTGCTGACGGAGCAGACCACTGCCCTGATACGCGAGGGCGCGAAGACGAAAATAATTTTGCCGCGCGTGAATATGGAGCGCGTCCCGGCGCAGCTCGATAAGCAGATCGTGGCCCGGCCGGAAGACAGCCCGTTTTATAAACCGTTCACGAAATTCGTTGACCAGATTCCGGCGGCTGAACGCGAACGCCTCGCGGCGGCGGGGCGCGAGGCCATCACCGCCAACGTCATCCCGGCTTACCGGAAGTTCAAGCAATTTTTCGTCGATGAGTACCTGCCCGCGACGTTCGAGCCAGTTGGCGTTTGGCAGGTGCCGCAAGGGCCGGAGTTGTATGCCTTCCGCGCGCGCGTGTTCACGACCACCGACATGACGCCGCGGGAGATTCACAACATCGGCCTCGGCGAAGTCAAACGCATTCGCGCCGAGATGCAAACGATCATGCAACGGGTCGGCTTCAAGGGCACGCTGCAAGAGTTCTTCAAACACCTCCGCACCGACCCGAAGTTTTACTACCAGTCGCCCGAAGAGTTGCTGACGGCTTATCGCGCGATGACGCGGCGCATCGATCCGCAACTCGTCAAAGTTTTCAAGACGTTGCCGCGCACGCCTTATGCCGTCGAGCCGATCCCGGCGAAGATCGCGCCCGACACGACGACCGCCTACTATAATCAGCCGGCCGCCGATGGCTCGCGCGCCGGCACCTACTACGTCAATCTCTACAAGCCGGAGACGCGCCCGAAGTACGAGATGATGGCGCTATCGTTGCACGAAGCAGTGCCCGGCCATCACTTGCAGATCGCGCTGGCACAGGAACTCGGCGAGGTGCCGAAGTTCCGGCGCTATGGCGGCTACACCGCGTTCGTCGAAGGCTGGGGATTGTATGCCGAATCGCTTGGCGAGGAGATGGGGCTGTATGCCGACGATCCTTATGCCAAGTTCGGCCAACTGACTTACGAGATGTGGCGCGCCGTCCGCCTCGTCGTCGATACGGGGATGCACGAGTTGAAGTGGACGCGCCAGCAGGCCATCGACTTTTTCTTGGACAACGCCGCCAAGTCGGAACTCGACATCGTCAACGAGATCGACCGCTACATCGCGTGGCCGGGGCAGGCGTTGGCCTACAAGATCGGCGAACTAAAACTCAAATCACTGCGCGCGAAAGCGAGCCGCGAACTGGGGACTAATTTCGACGTGCGCGAGTTTCACGATCTCGTCCTCGGCGCGGGCGCGGTCCCACTCGACGTGTTGGAGCGAAACGTGGACGAATGGATCGTCACAAAGAAGAAAGACAAGAAATAGATAGTGGCTCAAGGATGGGAGACAAGCGACGCATTGCGAGCTTTTCTTCGCGTTCTTTGCGCTCTTCCTTCGTGTTCTTGGCGGTTAAACTTCTCCTTAACCGCAAAGACTAAAAGCTTGTAGTCACCTCAAGTGGCCTCCGCACAACAAACCGCATGGCTCCCCGACCTGCTCTACACCGGCGGGCGTTTCGAGCCTGATCTGGCGCTCGTTTTCGACGGGTCGGGACACATCTCTGAAATTAAACGCGCCGATGAACTCGCCGATTACGCCCTTGTCCATCTGAAAAACCGAGCGCTTTTGCCCGGCCTCGTCAACGCGCACTCGCACGCTTTCCAGCGCGTGATTCGCGGGCGCACCGAGTACCGCGTGAGCACGCACGACTCGTTCTGGACATGGCGCGAGATGATGTACGCGGCGGCCTCGCAACTGACGCCGGAAGACGTGTACGACGCCTCGCGGATGGCTTTTCTGGAGATGGCCGAAGGCGGCATCACGGCCGTCGGCGAGTTTCATTATCTGCATCACTCGCCGGATGGCACTCCTTACGCGGACGCCAACGAGATGGCGATTGAAGTCGTCCGCGCCGCGCTCGACACGGGGTTGCGGATTGCGCTGCTGCGCGTCGCCTACGCGCGCTCCGGCTTCCAAATCCCGCCCAACCCGCGCCAAGCGCGTTTCATCGAGCCGGACGCCGAAACTTACCTCACGCGCCTCGACGCTTTAAGAACACACCTCGCGGCACAAGAAGCGACGACGCGGATACAGGGGACCAACGATGGCGAACAACTGCCGGCGGGCGCGTGGGCGGGGGTTGCGCCGCACAGTACCCGCGCCGTGCCGCTCACGGATTTGCGCGCGATCAATGATTACGCGGCGCGGCACGGGTTGCCGGTACACATGCACGTCTCCGAGCAACCGGCCGAAAACACGGCTTGCGTTGCAGAATACAGTCGCCCGCCCGTCACGCTTTTGGCCGACGAAGGCTTGCTGCACGAACGCTTCACCGCCGTCCACGCCGTCCACGTCACCATCGCCGAAGCGCGCGCTTTGGCGGCGGCACGCTCAATCGTCTGCGCCTGCCCCACCACCGAGCGCAACCTCGGCGACGGCGTCGTGCCCGCCGACCTGTTCTTCGACGCCGGCGTGCGCGTCTCGCTCGGCACCGACAGCCACACCCAGATCGATCTCATGGAAGACGCCCGCGAGCTTGAATATCACCTGCGGCTGCAAAAGCTTGAACGCGCCGTACTGGCACAGAGCGGCAATCAGGCAGGAGAAGAAACCGGGACGGATGACTCGCCGCTCCCGGCGCTTGCCGCGCGCCTCTTCGACTGTGCGACCCGCCACGGAGCCGCGAGCATCGGCGCGCCGGGTGGAAAGTTGACCGCCAATGGCGCCGCCGATTTCTTCACCGTCGATCTCAACGATCCGTCAATCGCCGGAGCCAGCGCGGACGATTTGCTGCCCGCCATGGTCTTCTCGCTGGCGCGCACCGCCATCCGCGATGTCTTCGTCGGCGGCGAGCCTATCGTCGCCGACGGCCGACACCCCGCGCGCGAAGAGATCGTCCGCCGCTTCGCCGCGCTGCAACGGCGGCTGTGGGTGTAGAATTAAAGCTCTGACTTTAAGACGTGAGGAAAACGAAGATGAGTAATGATGAGATTGAGAAAGTTCTGAATTTTATTATTCAACGTCAGGAAACTTTTGGCGAGAATCAAGAAAAGCTCCAAACCGAGATGCGAGGCTTAACAGCCGAGGTGCGAGGCTTAACAGCCGAGGTGCGCGACTTAACGGCTGAGGTGCGCGGCTTGGCGACCGAGACGCGCGGCTTAACAGCTCATGTAGGCCAACTGACGCGGGACATGAGCAGCTTGACAGTTGAAATGAGGGAACTGGCGAGAACCGTTATTCAAATAGGAAAAGCGCAGGTGCAAACGCAGAATGACATTTCCAATCTCGTCAAAGTTGTCGATGGCTTGGTCGAGATCGTGACCAAAGAGCGCAACGGCAACAAACAGAATTAGCGTGTAAATTTTATGACAGTGGTACAGACCCTCGCCGAACTGGTCGGCATCGATTCCGTCTCCGCTCGCTCGAATCGCGAGATCATCTCTTACTTGGCCGCGCGTTGCGAGCGGCTCGGCTGGCGCGTGCGATGGCTCCCTTATCGGGACGCGCGCGGCGTCGAGAAAATAAATTTAATCGCCACGACCGCGTCGCGGGATGCGACGGCTGAGAGCGAAGTCGAGTTGGCGCTCGTCGGCCACACTGACATCGTGCCTTACGATCCGGCGTGGGTCGAAGCTCTGACGTTGACCGAGCGCGACGGCAAGCTTTACGGGCGCGGCGCGTGCGACACCAAAGGCTTCATTGCCGCCGCCCTGACCGCCGCCGAAACAATCGATCTCAGCAAACTGACGCGCCCGCTCGCGCTCGTCTTTACGGCCGATGAAGAAGTCGGGTGTCTGGGCGCGAAGCAACTAGCGGACGAGCGAGCGCTACGCGCCCGCTACGCCGTCGTCGGCGAACCGACCGGTTTACAGCCGATCCGTGCGGGCAAGGGCTACTGTCTCGCCGAAGTGACAATCGGCGGGAGCGAAGGGCACAGCGCCTATCCGGCGCTCGGCGCGTCGGCCATTTTCCGCGCCGCGCGCCTCATCGCGCGCATCGAAGCGTTGAGCGAGAAACTTGAAGTGGAGACGCATCCGGCCTTTGATCCGCCCTACACGACGATCAACGTCGGACTGATCAACGGCGGCACGGCCAAAAACATTATTCCCGGCCAATGCCGCTTTACGCTTGAATGGCGGCCGATTCCGGGGCAGGCAGCCGAACACGTCGTCGCACTCATCCAAGCCGAAGTTGATAATTTACGAATCGCGGACGCGGAACTAGACTGCCGCATCGACGTGCTACGGCTCGACGAAGCGATGGAGA
>JACCRA010000508.1 GCA_013813825.1 Pyrinomonadaceae bacterium
GGCGTCGGCATTGTGCTGCGTCGGGAGCGTGGGCGCGCGCGGCTGTTGCGGTCGCGGTTCATCGTTGGGATCGTGGCGGACATAATAATCGTAGATCGAACCGCTCGAATAATCCCGCTGAATTGAGCGGCCGTAGGGCGTGTAATACTTTTGCGTGGTCAGCGTCAGCCCGGTCCCGTAGGGCAGTTGGAAGACGCGCTGGACCAGTCCCTTGCCGAAACTGGTTTCACCGACGAGCAAGCCGCGCCCACGATCCTGAATCGCACCGGCGACGATCTCCGAAGCCGAGGCCGAGTTGCGGTTAATTAAAACGACGAGGGGGAAGTCTTCCGGATCGTAGTCTGTGTTTTTGTAAATCTGCGTTTGACTGTTCGCGCCGCGCCCGCGCACTGAGACGATCACCTCGCCGCGCGGCAAAAACTGGCTCGCCACCTTGATCGACTCCTGCAACAGGCCGCCCGGATTGTTCCGCAGGTCGAGCACGAGTTGGCGCATTCCCTGTTTTTGCAGATGCGCCAGCGCCTCTTCCAACTCGTCGCCGGTCGTGTGCGTGAAGCCGCCAGCCAGCGCGATGTAGCCGGTTCCGGGGCGGATGATAAAAGCGGTGCGGATTGAGGGCAGCGGCACGGCGTCGCGCACCACGGTGAAATAGAGCGGAACGAGTTCGCCCGCGCGCTCAATCTTGAGCGTAACCCGCTCGCCGCGCTCGCCGCGCACGGCCTTCGAGACTTGCTCGCTGGTCCACTCGCGCGCGTCCTTGCCATCAACCTCAACGATGCGGTCGCCGAAGCGCAGGCCGGCGCGCGCCGCCGGAGTGTTCGCCACCGGCGACTGGACATAGACGCCGTCGCGGTGACGCAGAATTGAGACGCCGATGCCGTAAAACTCCGAGTCCTGATCCTGCTTCAGCCGCTCGAATTCAGCGCGGGTGAAAAAGGTCGAGTGCGGATCGAGCGTCCAGAGCATTCCCTGAATCGCGGCCTGACTGGCCTTCTCGTAATCGATCTCGTCGGCATAGTTGTCCGAGACGAGCGCCAGCGCCTCGTTGAAGTCGCGCTCAATCGGCGTCTCGGCGTTGCCGGCGCGAGCTGCGGTCACGCGAGCGTCGTCGGCGCGCAGCAAGACCGGCGGGCGGTTACTGCTCCACGCCCCCCCGGCCAGCGCCGAAGCCGCCAACACTACCGCCGCCGCGACCATGAGACCGAACCGCTGTTTCATCCTGTAACGACAACCTTGACTTTGAATTAATCTTGGAAAGATTAACAAGCTTGACCAGTGCGGATTTTAACACGCGCCCCGCCGCGCGCCGAAACGGGTATCGCCCGCTGGCCTATGGTATAAAGCTCGAGCCGCCGGCAGAAACGATTGGGGCAGAGTTAAAACTGAGATTCGGCGTTCATTTCGCCTGCAACGCATCAGGTCCGTTAGTCGTCGCTTGTCATTTCAGCGCTTGTTATTGTTCTCGGAGGTTTGGATGTCGCTCTCTTTGTCACTGGTGATTCCGTCTTACAACGAGGCTTCGCGTCTGGAGAAGACGCTGGCGACGGTCTTCACGTACCTGAACGAGCAGCCGTCAGAGAGCGAAGTGATCGTCGTCGATGACGGCTCGCGAGACGAGACGGCGGCAGTGGCGGAAGAGAGTTTTCGCCGGCGGGAACATCGCCGGGTGGCGGCGCGCGTGATGCGCCTCGCCGAGAATCGCGGGAAGGGTTACGCGGTGCGCGCCGGCCTGCTGGCGACGCAAGCGCCCATTGCGCTTTTCTCCGACGCCGATCTCTCGACACCGATCACCGAGACGCCGAAGCTCGTGGGACCAATCCGCGCCGGCGAGTACGATGTGGTCTTCGGCTCGCGGGCGCTTAACCGCAAGTTAATCGGCGTCCACCAATCGTGGCGGCGCGAGCAGGGCGGGCGCGTCTTTAATCTTGCGGTGCGGCTCGCGACCGGGTTGCCCTACTGGGACACGCAGTGTGGCTTCAAGGCGTTTCGCATGGACGTGTGCCGCCCCGTCATCGAGGCGGCCAGCATCGACCGCTTCGGCTTCGACGTGGAACTGCTCTACGTCGCGCACGCGGCCGGCCTGCGCCTGCGCGAATGGCCGGTGCGCTGGGACCACAACGAGGGAGGCACCATCCAGTACACGCGCGACAGCGTGCGAATGCTGAACGAAGTCCGGCTCATTCGCCGCCAAGCGCGAGCCGGTTTTTACGACGCGGCGATCAGTCGCGTCCGCGCTCTCACCGCGCGGCGGGAGGCCGGTGCGCACACCCCGCTGATTTCCGTCGAAAGCGACGCCTCGCCGGAACTGCTCGCCGCACGCAGAATCTAAAATAACAGCAGTGTTGCGGCTTCGGCCGCCCGACTTCCTCTTGTCGCCCGCTGCTCGCCATCCGTCACGTATCTTGATCTCTGCCGACGCCGAGCGCATCGGCGACGCGGTTGATGTAGTTAAACCAAGAGGCGATGAGCGTGATTTGCAAAATGGCGCGGTCGTCGAAGCCGGCGGCGCGCAGGGCGGCGTGGTGGGCGGGCGTGATGCGGGTGGCATCGCGCGTCAGTTGCTCCGCATATTCGAGCATCGCGCGCTCCGGCTCCGAGATCGGCGCGGTGCGGAAGTCCGCTTGGAGCGCGCCGACCAGTTGTTCGTCCAACGTAACCCGACGCAGAAACTCCGCGTGCGACTCAATTCAATAATGACAGCGATTCGCGGTTGAGACGACGGTGGTGATCATCTCATGCTGCCGTCTGGTGAGCGGCAGTTCGGGAGACATCAACACGCCGAACGTGGCGAAGGCGTGATAGAGCGCCTCTGGCAGTAGGCTGTGCGAGGCGACGATCTCCGACGCGCCGCCACCGCCGGCCGCCGGATGAATCGGGACGGCGTAATCCGATGGGTAAAGCGCGGCCTGCGCTTCCACCGCGCGTCGCAGTTGTTCGTCGGCTTCCGCCATCGGAATGGTTTTGATCCAAGTCATGAAAGATTCTCCTGACAAAAAACTTAGTCCGCCGCGATCATCACGTCGCTGGCCTTGATCACGGCGTAAACTTCGCTTCCCGCGGAGAGCTGCAATCTCTCGGCGGAGTCTTTGGTAATGATGGAAACGATCTCGACCCCGGCGGGCAATTCGATCACGACTTCCGTATTTACCGCTCCCGGGACGACATTTTTAACCGTCCCCTTCAAGACATTGCGCGCGCTGATGTTCATGTTTTCCTCCACCGCTGTGTTATTAGTTTCGGCGAAGCTAATACGCCTGTCTGATCGGCGTCAAGCTGTTAAGTCGCGGAGGAGATGGAAAAACAATGATTCAAGCCCGTCATGTCCGATTAGCTGTGTGCGTCCTGTGCCTGATCGTCCCCGGTTTCGCCCGCGCGCAGCAGACTAAGCAATCCCCGCCGCCCGCCGCCGCTGACTCGCTCCTCCTGAGCGTGACCGGAGAGGTCGAACGCGCGCTCAAGTTAAGCACCGCCGATTTCGCCAAGTTGCCGCGCCGGACGGTGCGGGCCAAAGAGCATAACGGAAAAGAAGCGACGTTCGAGGGAGTCGAGTTAGTCGAGTTGTTGCGTTTGGCGGGCGTGAAATTCGGGGAGCAGTTGCGTGGCCCGAGCCTCGCAACTTTTTTAGTGGTCGAGGCCGCCGACGGGTATCAGGCGGTGTTCTCATTGCCGGAGTTGGACCCGGCGTTTACGGATCGGGTGATCCTTCTCGCGGATCGCCGAGACGGAAAGCCTCTTTCGGAATCAGAGGGTAAGTTGAGGGTGATTATCCCCGACGAGAAAAAGCACGCCCGGTGAGTGCGGCAGGTCGTGGCGCTGACCATCCGCCGCGCCTGACAACGGACACGAAATCCTCATCGCCAGCATGGCATTCGCTGCAACAACTCTGCCGCCGCTGCGGCGTCGAGCGGCCAGGCGAAGTGGTAGCCCTGCCCGTAAGCGCAACCCAACTCGCGCAGCCGCTCCAGTTGTCCTGTCGTCTCCACGCCTTCGGCGATCACGTCCATGCCGAGATTGTTGGCGAGCGTAATGATTGTGCGGACGATCTCCGAGTTCTCATTGCCGTCGATCATCCGCGTGACGAACGAGCGGTCGATCTTCAGCATATCGACGGGGAAGCGGTGCAGGTAACTGAGTGACGAATAGCCGGTGCCGAAGTCGTCGATGATCAAGCGCAAGTTCAGCGCCTTGAGTTGCGCCAGCGTCTCGACGGCCTCTTCGGCGTTTTCCATGATCACGCTCTCGGTGATTTCGAGTTGCAAGCAATGCGGGTCAAAGGCGGTATCGCGCAGCGTCTGGTAAATCTGCCCGAAGAGATCGGACTGCGCGAGTTGTTTGCCCGACAGGTTGACGCTCAGCGTCAGCGACCCGGCGGCGGCGAATTGCTGCCGCCAACTCTGCATCTGGCGGCAGGCGCTCGCGAGCACCCACAGCCCCAGCGGCACGATCAGGCCAGTCTCTTCCGCAATCGGGATAAATTCCGCGGGGAGAATCAATCCGCGCGTCGGGTGCTGCCAGCGCACCAGCGCCTCGAAGCCTGAGAGGCCGCCGTCCCGCAGGGCGACGATGGGTTGATACGCGACGCGGAACTCGGAGCGTTCGAGGGCGCGGCGCATGTCGGACTCGAGCTGCAAAGCGGTCAGCGCCCGCTCGTGCATACTGCGGTCGAAGATCGTGTGGCGCGCCTTGCCGAGCAGCTTGGCGCGGTACATCGCCGTGTCGGCGTCGCGCAGGATGTCTTCGGGGCGTTCGTAGTCAAGCGTGCTCAGGGCGATGCCGATGCTGGCGGTGGTATAGACTTCGCGCCCGCTCACGGAGAAGGGCATCATCAGTTCGAGTTGGACGCGCTCGGCCACGCGGACGGCGTCGGCCACGCCGGAGATTCCGTCGAGCAGGATCGTGAATTCATCCCCGCCGAGCCGCGCCACCGTATCGCCGGGGCGCAGGCACTTTTCCAGCCGCCCGGCAATCGCCACCAACAAACTGTCGCCGACGGTGTGGCCGAGACTGTCGTTGACGTTTTTGAAGCGATCCACGTCCATGAAAAGGACGGCGAAGAGATGTTGCTGATGCCGCTTCGTGCGTTCGATGGCGAGCCGGAGGTGATAGGTGAGCAGTAAACGGTTCGGCAGTCCGGTCAGCGCGTCATGATAGGCGTCGTAGCGCAGGCGCTCGGCCGCCAGCCGGCGTTCGGTAATGTCGCGCGCCACGCCCTGCACGCCCACCGGCCGGCCGTCTTCATAGATCAGCCGCGTGCTCACTTCGAGCGCGACGTGGTGGCCGGCCTTCGCCTTAATCTCAAGTTCGTAAACGGTCGCGACGCGCTCCTCGGCCTTGCGGCTGATCATTTGCCGGGCGAGCGCGAGATATTCCGGGA
>JACCRA010000513.1 GCA_013813825.1 Pyrinomonadaceae bacterium
ATCGTAGATGTCAGCCCTCGCGGACGGTTAGACCTTCGGGCGCGAATTTCCATTGGAGGACTTGTGCGCCCTCTTCGGCGGCGAGCGCGCGTTCGACCGATTCGCGCGTGCCTTCGGCGCAGAGGAAGGCGATGCAGCCGCCGCCGCCCGCGCCGCAGACTTTGGCCGCCTCCGCGCCGTGCCTGATGGCCTTCTCGACCAGCATCTCCATGTGCGGCGTCGTGATGTTCGGCGCGAGACGCTTGCGGTTCGGGTAGGCCGCGCGCATCACGCGGCTGACTTCCGGCCAATCGTCATCCACTACCGCCCGGCGCATTGCTTGCGCGGAATCGCGGATCGACTCGAAGAGTTGGAAGATGACCGGATCGCCGTCGATGTGTGTTTTGAACATCTCCCAGTTGTTGATGCCGGAAAGACGCGGCTCGCCTGTGTAACAGACGACGACACGGCGTTCAAGCTCCGCCGAGTTAATCGACAACGCTTCGCGCTCGATGCCGTCGGGCCGGAAGTGGATGCAGTTCGCGCCGCCGTAAAACGCACCGTAATAGTCTTGGAATCCGGCGGGGACGCGAATCACCTGCGTCTCGACGTTGGCCGCGATGACGATGAATTTACTCCGCTCATAACGCTCTCCGACCAGACGATTGAGTGCGCCGATACACGCGATTGCCAGCGCGCTCGATCCGCCCAAGCCCGCCCCGGCCGGCGCGTCCGACTCCGCGATCAGGTGAAAGCCCGTCTCCGGTTTGAAGAAGTGGACCAGTTTGGCGATCAGTTCGAGTCGCTCTTCACGCGCCAAGTCAACGACGCCCGCGAGGCTCGTCTCGAATGACACCTGCCGATCACGCGATTCCAGAATAATCCGGTCGTCGTCCCGCGTCTCGATGCAGCAGCGCGCGTACAGCGAGATGCCGAAATTCACAGTCGCCGCGCCGGGATGAAACAGGTACAGCGGCCAAATATCAATCGTGCCCCCGGCCAAATCGACGCGCGTCGGTGCGATTGCTTCAATAACCATAAAGATGAGGGATGAGGGATGAGGGATGAGGGATGAGGGATGAATGGAGGGATGAGAGATAAGGGATAAGGGATGAAAAAAGACATTCGACAATCTGTTTTCTTTCACTCCTCATCCTTCATCCCTCCGCCCTTGCTTTATTCATCCCTCATCCCTCCGCCCTCATCCCTGCTTTTCAGTCTCCTTCGGCCTCGCCGCTTTTGGCTTTGGCTTGTTTGCGGGCTTCTTTACCGCGGCGTGTTTGCAGCGGCGTCGGCAGGTGCTCTTGAATTTCCTGACCGATTTCTTGCAGTTTTTCCTGCGCGGCGTGCTCCAATTCTTGGACCCGTTCAGGGTCGGCTTCTTCCACCTTCTTCGAGAGCCAGTAGCGTTCGGCGAAGTAGAATCCGGCGATGCCTAAGACGACGAGCACGAGCAGGAACTTGCCGATCTGTTTGAAGTCGCCGATCAGATTTGTGATCGCGACGTTGAAGACGTAGCCCGCGCCGGTCAGCATCAGCGCCCAGACGAAGCAGCTCACCAGCGAGAGCGGCAGGAAGCGGTTGTAAGGCATTTTGCCGACGCCGTAAAAGACGCAGCAGGCCCAGCGCAGGCCGTAGATATATTTCGAGAAGAAGATCGAGAGCGCGCCGAAGTTATCCGTCAGACGCTCGATGCGCGGGCGCGCCATGCGGTAAAAGCGGTACTCGCGCACGCCCGAACGAAAGCCCCGCCCCATCCCGTAAGCGATCTGATCACTCGCCACGCCGCCGAGCGTCCCCGCCGCCAGCACTTTCGCGAAGCTGTACTCGCCGAAGAAGCCCCCATGCGCCAGCACGCCCGCCAGCAGCAGCGTAATGTCTCCCTCAAGCATCGCGAGGAAGAAGATGGCGTAGAGACCATACTGCCCTACTAAGTCGTAGAAAAAATGATCACCCATTACGTCAGAAATGATGAATGCGGAATGCGGAATGATGAATGGAAGGCAGAGAGCCAGAGGCCGCGCGCCCAATGTTGATCAGAGCGGTTGATGTTTTTATTCATCATTCCGCATTCATCATTTCGGAGTGTCATTCTACACTCAGAACGAGTTGTTTGACACCCTTCTGGCCCTTTGTTACCATTTTCGCCGCATCCTTCCATTATTCAATCTGCCGCCCGCAGCAGATAGCCCCGACTGGAGACAACCATCATGATGACCCAGACAGAGAGCAGCAATTATATCGGCGTCGATCTCTCGGGCGCGGCGTTGCGCGCGGCGTTGGTGACGAACGAAGGCCGTGTCGTCGAGAGACGTGAGGCGGCGCTCTCCGCCGGCGACATCGCGACGCAGGTGACGCGCGTCGCCGCCGACTTGCGCGGGGAGGCGTCGCGGGTTTTCGCGCTTGGCGTCGGCGTCCCCGGCTTGGTCAACCCGGAGACGGGGCGCGTCATCATTTCGAGTGATCTGCCAGCAATCGTCCGCAGTGATTTGCAGACCGAGATCGCGCAAGCGTCGGGCTTGAACGTAACGATGGAGAACGACGCGAACGCCGCCGCTTACGGCGAGTATATCGCGGGCGCGGGCCACGGCAGCCGCCACATGTTTTACGTCACCATCGGCAACGGCATTGGCGGCGCGCTGATTCTCGATAGCAAATTATGGCTCGGCGATTCGGGATTCGCCGGCGAGTTCGGCCACATCACCATCGATCCTGAAGGCATCGAATGCACTTGCGGCAACGTCGGCTGTTTGGAGACGGTCGCCTCGGCGCCCAACATCGTTCGCCGCACGCACGAGCGTTTGATGCGCGACAGCACCTCTTCCCTCTCGCGCCTCGGCCTGAACAAAAACTTCACCGCCTCCGACATCGCCCACGCCGCCAACGACGGCGACGACTTCGCCCTGATGATGCTCGAACGCACCGGCCGCTACATCGGCACGGCCATTGCCGCCGTCATCAATCTTCTCAACATTGAACGCATCGTCCTCGGCGGGCGCATCATGGAGGCGGGCGATCTGATCTTGAATCCCATCATCCGCGAAGCCGGCCGCCGCTCCTTCCAGCCCTGCTTCGAGGCCACCCAAATCGTCGCCGCCGCCCTCGGCCCCGACGCCGTCCCCATCGGCGCCGCGATGCTCGCGCGCGACATGTCGGGCGCGGCTCATTAACCGCTCACCAATAACATTGCGACAGACGGGCGCGCGTGCGGTTTCGTGCCCGTTTTGTTATGTTAGCTATCAGCCATCAGTAGTCAGCGATCAGCCAGACAGTTGTGCTGACCGCTGACTGCTGATGGCTGAGTGTTTAAACAATGAACCCTGAACGCATCAGAAATTTCTCGATCATCGCGCATATCGATCACGGCAAATCGACGCTGGCCGACCGGCTGTTGGAGTTGACAGGTGCCGTCTCCGGGCGTGACATGGAGGCGCAGGTCTTGGACGACATGGACCTTGAGCGCGAGCGCGGCATCACGATCAAGGCGCACGCCGTCAGGCTCGATTACGTGGCGCAGGACGGCGAGGCTTACGTACTGAATCTAATCGACACGCCGGGTCACGTCGATTTCTCTTATGAAGTCTCGCGGAGCTTGTCGGCGTGCGAGGGCGCGCTGCTGATCGTCGATGCCTCGCAGGGCGTCGAGGCGCAGACGCTGGCGAACACGTATCTGGCAATTGACAACAATCTGGAAATAATTCCGGTCATCAACAAGATCGATCTGCCGGGCGCGGAGCCGGACAAAGCACTGGAACAGATCGAGCAGGTCATCGGCTTGGACACGCACAATGCGGTGCTGACGA
>JACCRA010000532.1 GCA_013813825.1 Pyrinomonadaceae bacterium
GGCCGGGGCCGTCGGCGCGGGCATCTACCTCATTCTCGGCGTGCCGATCAACTACGTCGTCGGTAACGCGATGGGCTCCATGATGATGAGCATCTTCAGCGGCAATATGCCGCCGGAGCAGGCCGAAGCGATGCGCCAGCAGATGGAGGCCAGCCAGTCGCTTGTCGCGGTGCTGATCAACGGGCTGTTGATCGCCTTCGGGATTGTCATCTTCTCAGTCGCCGGCGGCGCGCTCGGCGTGCCTATCTTCGAGAAGCGCAAAGGTGGCGGCAGCGCGCCTCCTCCCCCGCCAAGCAATTTCGGCGGCACGCCGGGCGACTTTGGCGGGATGCCGCCTCCTAATTTCGGCGGCGCTCCACCGCCCCCGCCTCCGCCGGCGGGCGGCGGTTTCGGCTCCGGTCTCTGAAAAAGCGGACGGGGAGAGCGGGAGACAGGGAGAAGGGGAGAGACGGCTGGAGGGCTATCAAGCTATCAGCTTTCCCTCGTCTCCCTGTCTCCCGCTCTCCCCTTCTTTCTTCATGTCTTTGTGCGGCGGGTTCGCTGGGGTACAATTTGGCCGCGTCAAAGCGGGGCAGCGCCTTCAAGCTAAGGCGCTGCCCGTTTTATGTGGGATTCAGCCACCGCGCGTAACCTATGACGACACAACGCGCGACCCCATGTCCCTCGGTGTCGGATGGTTTGGGAATGAAACGTCATGGCAGTGTTTCTGTTCGCGCTCTGGCAGTCGCATGAAGAACTGATGCGTCAGTACGACGAAGTGCGCGCGAAGTTTATCGACGACATCGTTGAAAAGACGAGATACAACATCAGCCCGTTGTACGAGTTGGACACGTTCGACTGGACGATCCTGATCCTTTATTTTACGATCCTCGGCGTCCTCGCCATCTACGGCGCTTATCGCATTAAACAGGTCATCGACTTCTGGCGCTACCGCCGCATCCAGCCTCACCCCAAAGCCTATTTCAGTGAAGAGAATCTGCCGCTGATCACGGTGCAACTGCCGCTCTTTAACGAGGTGTACGTCGTCGAGCGTCTGCTGCGCGCTGTGACGCAGTTCGACTATCCGCGCGCGCGTCTGGAGATTCAAGTCCTCGACGACTCGACCGACGAAACAGTGAGTCTAGCCCGCGCCACCGTCGAACAGTACCGGCGCGAGGGCTTCGACGTTCATTACATCCACCGCTCCGACCGCACCGGCTTCAAGGCGGGAGCGCTCGAAAACGGGACCAAGATGGCGAAGGGCGAGCTACTCGCGATCTTCGACGCCGACTTCGTGCCGAAGCCCGACTGCCTCCGCAAACTGGTCCATTACTTCACCGATAAGATGGTCGGTTGCGCGCAGATGCGTTGGTCCCACATCAACGGCTCTTACAATCTGCTAACGCGCTTACAAACCATCATGCTCGACGGACACTTTGTCATCGAGCAGACGGTGAGGAATCGCACCGGCGGCTTCTTCAATTTCAACGGCACCGCCGGCATCTGGCGGCGGCGCGCGATTGAACTCTCCGGCGGCTGGCAGCACGACACGCTGACCGAGGACACCGATCTCAGTTTCCGCGCTCAACTGATGGGCTGGCGCTTCATCTACCTGCTCGATGAAGATGCGCCCTCCGAGATTCCCGTCGAGATTAATGCCTTCAAGGCGCAGCAGCGCCGCTGGGCTAAAGGCGTGATGCAGGTCGGCATTAAACTGTACCCGCGCATCTGGCGCGCGGCGCTGCCGTTGCGCGTGAAGTTGGAGATGTTCTTTCGTCTGACCGGCAACATCAGCTACCCGCTGATGATCGTCGCCAGCTTCCTCCAGTTTCCGCTCTTGCTCGTCCGCTACAATCAGGGCTTCTATCACCTGATGATGTTCGACGTGCCGCTCCTGTTCTTCTCCACCGTCTCGGTCATCCTCTTCTACGGCTCGGCAGTCTGGTATCTCGACCGCGGCCACTCGCCCGCGAAGCGTCTCCTGCATCTACCGCTCGTGATGGCGGTCGGCATCGGCCTCGCCTTCTCAAACGCCCGCGCGGTCTTGGAAGCTCTGCTCGGCATCAAGTCAGAGTTCATCCGCACGCCGAAGTATCAAGTCGAGCAGACGACGGATGCGACGTGGAAGGCCAAGAAATACAAACGCAAGCACGGCTGGCTTCCGCTCTTGGAACTGAGCTTCGCCCTCTATTTCATGTGCGCGATACTTTACGCTTTTCACATGAGCCTCTACGGCACCATCCCGTTCCTACTGCTCTTCTTCTTCGGCTACGGCTATGTTGGCCTGATGAGCATTCTCCAAACCGCCAGCGGCAGACGCCTGACCAGTTTCTACAAGCGACCGCTCTTCAACGGGCGCTAGATGCTTCGTGATTTGGCAAATTTATGAATGTTACTTCGGCGCATTCTGAGAAAATCGAAGCAGCATTGAAAACTTTTATTGCTAACCCAGAGCCTTATTTAATCGGTCTGGAGAGTCCTTTGGACTTGCGTGAATTAGCGGCTGAGTTAAATGCCTTACCGATGTTTCTCGATTTTGGCGGTTGCTATGCTATTCGTCCGAATGGTGAAATCATCTCTTTTGATTGGGATGAGCCGTACAATTTGGAATCCGAAAATGACCCGCGCATTCGCAACTTGGTTTTGTTTCAGGGAGCTAAGAAATATCCAAAGCTGAGTGAGCTTGTACCATCTCGCCTGCCTGATGCGGAAGATTGTCCGCATTGTAACGGGACAGGGATGGAGCCGATGAATAAAAAACTTGGCTTCGATGAGGAAAGGATTGTTTGCTATTGTGGCGGCTTAGGATGGCTGCCGAAGTAAATCTGCCTTTGAGAGAGGGATTCAATGTTCAAAAATATAGCTTCCAGTTTCAGCCGATTGGCTGTGCTCTGCGTGTCGTTGATGCTCGTGGCGGCCGTGACCGCTTTCGGGCAGTCGCAGGCGACGACGGGCAACATCGAGGGGCGTGTGC
>JACCRA010000543.1 GCA_013813825.1 Pyrinomonadaceae bacterium
CGAGTTGGACGCCGAACGACGCGCCGTAGCGGAAGTCCATGTTGACATCGCGGATGCGCGTCACCTGTCCCGGCACTTTGGCACCGACCCGCATCGTGATGCCTTCATCCGGCTGGATGCGGATCACGAGTTGATTCGGCGACTTTTGATCCATCATCTCTTTGCCAAAGAGTTGATGCGGTGCTTCCTTGAACTGGATCGCAATCTCAGTGACACGCTTCGCCAGACGCTTGCCCGAACGGATGTAGAAAGGCACACCCGACCAGCGCCAGTTGTCGAAGTACATCGTCAGCATCGCGAAAGTCTGGGTGGCCGAGTCCGGCGCGACGCCCTCCTCCTCGCGATAACCGGGCACCGGCTTGCCCGAAATCGAGCCGGCACCATACTGCCCGCGCACACATTCGGAGCGGATGCGCTCCGGCGTGAATGGCCGCACGGCGGTCATGGCCTTAATTTTTTCGTCTCGGACTGATTCGGAATTGAGGCTCGCGGGCGGCTCCATCGCGACCAGCGACAAGACCTGAAAGACGTGGTTCTGAAGCATGTCGCGCACCACGCCGGCCTTCTCGTAGTAACCGCCACGCCCTTCGACGCCGACCGTCTCGGCATTTGTAATCTGGACGTGGTCGATGTACTGCCGGTTCCACAGTGGCTCGTAAATGCCGTTGGCAAAGCGGAAGACGAGAAGATTTTGCACCGTCTCTTTACCGAGATAGTGATCGATGCGGTAAATCTGCGACTCGTCGAGATACTGGTGGATGTGCCCGTTCAATTCCTGCGCCGTCTTGAGATCGGTGCCGAACGGCTTCTCAATAATGACGCGCACCCAGCCTTTGTCCTTCGGCTTCGCTAGTCCGGCTTCGCCGAGCTGCTTGACGGCTTCAGCGTAGAGCGTCGGTGATGTCGAGAGGTAAAAGACGCGGTTGCCCTGCGTCCCGCGCTCGCGGTCGATCTGATCGAGCAACTCGCCGAGTTTCTGATAATCCGGGGCCGCGCCAATATCCACGGTTGTGTAGTACAGCCCTTGCGCGAACGAATTCCACACGTCATCGTCAACGTGCTTGGCTTCGGAAAACTGCGCGACGGAAGCTTTCATCTTCGCCCGAAACTCTTCGTTCGACATCGGGCTGCGTGCCACGCCGACGATCCCGAACTCAGCCGGCACCAGACGCTCCTGCACCAGCCGGTACAATGCGGGGACCAGTTTCCGCTTCGTCAAATCGCCCGACGCGCCGAAGATCACCACCGTACACGGCTCCGCCGTCCGCTCCAAACGTATCCCCTCCCGCAGGGGGTTATCCATCACAGTTGCTGACATTGATGAATCCTCAGAAGTGTGGTGAGAGGTCAGAGGCCAGAGGTCAGTAAAAACGCAAATGCGATTTGTCTTTCACTGACCTCCGACCTCCGACCTCTCACCTCTGGTTTATTGTTTTTCGAGCAGTTGTTCCCACTCGGTATGGACGGCCGGTTGGCCTGGCTTATCGACGCGCTCGTAGGTGTGCGAGCCGAAGAAGTCGCGTTGCGCCTGCGTCAGGTTGAGCGCGAGATTCTCGGTGCGATAGGTGTCGAAGTAGCCGATTGAGGCCGACATGCCCGGCACGGGGACACCCGCCAGAATGGCGGTCGAGACGGCGCGCCGCCAGTTCGGCTGCGCTTTTTCGACCCACGAATTGAAGTCGGGATCGAGCAGGAGGTTCGGCAAATCGGCGCGGCGTTGGTAAGCCTGCTTGATCTTGTCGAGGAACTGGGCGCGGATGATGCAGCCGCCTTTCCAGATGCGCGAGGTCTCGCCGAGATCGATGTTCCAGTTCCACTTCTCCGAGCCGGCGCGAATCAAATTCATGCCCTGCGCGTAGGAGCAAATCTTCGAGGCATAGAGCGCGTCGTGAATGGCGTCGATCATCTCTTTCTTATCGCCCGCGAACGGTTTGCGCTCCGGCCCTTTAATTTGCTTGCTGGCCTCGACGCGCTCTTCGCGGCGGGTTGAGAGATTGCGCGAATCAACGGCGGCGTCCATCGTCGCACAGACGATGCCCAGTTCGAGCGCGATGTCACTGGTCCATTTCCCCGTGCCTTTCTGCCCGGTCTTATCAAGCACGAGATCGACCAGCGGCTTGCCGCTCTCCGGGTCTTTGACGCGCAGGATTTTCGTCGTGATCTCGATCAGGAACGATTCGAGGTCGCCTTTATTCCACTCGTCGAACACATCGGCCATCTCGCCGGCGGACATGCCGAGGATGTTCCGCATCATGTCGTAGGCTTCGGCGATCAGTTGCATGTCGCCGTACTCGATGCCGTTATGCACCATCTTGACGAAGTGGCCCGCGCCGCCCGGCCCGATGTAAGTAACGCACGGGCCGTCATCGACTTTGGCGGAGATAGCTTCCCAGATCGGGCGAATCTGCTCGTAGGCTTCGCGGTCGCCGCCGGGCATCAAGGAAGGTCCCCACAGCGCGCCCTTCTCGCCACCGGAGACGCCGGAACCGATGAAGTTAAAGCCTTCGGCTTTGAGCGCCTTTTCGCGCCGCTCGGTGTCCATGAAGTAGGAATTGCCGCCGTCGATGATGATGTCGCCCTTTTCCATGTAAGGCTTAATCTGCTCGATGGTCCAATCGACGGCCTCGCCGGCCTTCACCAATAAAATCGCTTTGCGCGGGCGTTCCAGAGATTTGATGAACTCTTCGGGCGAGTGCGTCCCGATCACCTGCTTGCCTTCAGCGCGCGCGACGAAGTCATCGACTTTCTTCGGGTCGCGGTTATAGACGGCAATCGGGTAGCCGTTGCGCTCGATGTTCATCGCTAGATTCTCGCCCATCACGGCGAGGCCGATCATGCCAATCTTTGCGGTCTTTGCGGTTTTTTCAGGGGTGCTCATGGAATTATCCTCTTATCAAAGTAAGGTGTCGGGTGTCAGGTGTCAGGTGTCGGTAAAATCCGGTCGGCGTTTTAACCGACACCTGACACCTGACACCTGACACCCGCTTTATTACGCTCCTGTCGCGCCCGAGCGCGGGACGGCGG
>JACCRA010000558.1 GCA_013813825.1 Pyrinomonadaceae bacterium
TTCGTCCAGCCGGCGTTTTTCCAGTACGGCCTCAAACCGCTGTTCGCGACCTCGGACCGGAAAAGCGAGATTTACTTTCACTACTCGTGGTTCGAAGAGGACTCAATCGAAATCAGCCTCCCCGAAGGCTACGCGCTCGACAACCCCGACGCGCCAATGCCACTCACCGCAGGCGAGGTGAGCAAGTATAACGTCAAGCTCACCCGGACAGCCGACGGACGGACGCTGATCTATCATCGCTCATTCTATTTTGGCGATAATAAATCGGTGCAAATCTTTCCCCTCTCGTCCTACCCGACGGTCAAGCAGTATTTTGAAGAGGTGCAGAAGCGTGACGCGCATACGATCACGCTCAAACAGGGCGCGGCAACGACGGCGGCAGGTAGCAAGCCCCCGTCAAACTAAGACGGGGGCGGTCATGCGCCGCACCCGCCGCTTGGAAGAACCGGCCGTGCCGGATTTAAGGATGAAAAAGATGCTGTCTCGCTTAATAAATCTGTGCTGTCTAATCGTCGTCTTGTCGGCTGCTTCCGCTGCCTTCACCGTTCCGGCCGTGGCCGCAACAACGGCCGGCGACGAGTTGCCGCCGTGGATGCGGCAGGCCGCGAGTCTGCCCGTCCCGACGACGTACCCGAAGGAAGTGCCGGCCGTCGTCCTACATCACGAGCAGCAGATGACGGTCGAGCCGGACGGCCGCGTCACCACGACGCGCACTGAAGTGGTGCGTGTGCTGCTACGCGAGGGTCGCCACTACGCTTATGCCCATGCGCCCTATCTGACCGATAGCGGCAAGGTGCGCGAACTCAAGGCGTGGCTGCTCAGGCCCGGCGGGCAGATCAAGCGTTACGGCAAAGACGAAACGCTCGACGTTTCCGCCGCGCCGAACGACATTTACAACGAGCAGCGTTTCAAAGCGATCCACGCCACGGACGACGCCGCCGAGCCGGGCGCGATCTTCGGCTACCAGTCGATTACCGAAGAGCGTTCGCTCGCCGGGCAAGAGGGTTGGTTTTTTCAGCACTCACTGCCGACCCTGCTCTCGCGCTTCACGCTCGCGTTGCCCGCGGGCTGGCGCGCCGCCGACGTTACTTTCAACCACGAGAAAGTGACGCCCACCATCAACGGCTCGATCTACACTTGGGAGTTGCGCGACTTAGGGCCGATTGAATCGGAGCCGCTCAGCCCGGCTTGGACCAACGTCGCGCCGCGCCTCGCCGTCAGCTACTTTCCCGCCGCCGGCACGCAGGTCGCCAACGTCAAGAGCTTCGCCAACTGGGCGGAAGTCTCGCGCTGGGTGACGGAACTGAGCGACGCGCAGGCCGACTCAAACGATGCGCTCGCCACCAAAGCCATGCAACTAACGCTTGGCGCCAAGACCGAACTGGAAAAGATTCAGGCCATCGCGCGCTACGTGCAAGGCATTCAGTACATCTCGATTAGTCTCAACCTCGGACGCGGCGGCGGCATCCGCCCGCACGCCGCCACCGAAGTCTTCGCCAAGAATTACGGCGACTGCAAGGACAAGGCGAATCTGATGCGGGCGATGCTCAAGGTCGTCGGCATTCAGTCGCATCTGGTGGCGATCTATTCGGGCGATCCGAACTACGTCCGCGAGGAGTGGCCGTATCCGTACCAGTTCAACCACTGCATCATCGCCGTCAAAGTCACTGATCAGACGCAGGCCGCGACCGTCATTCAACATCCGACGCTCGGCCGTCTGCTCATCTTCGACGCGACCGACGAGAATACGCCAGTCGGCGATCTGCCCGACGACGAGCAGGGCAGCCTCGCGCTCGTGATGGCGGGCGAGCAAGGCGGCTTGGTCCGAATGCCAATCACGCCGCCCGAAGCGAACCAGTTGGAGCGGCTCGCCGAAGTCAATCTCGACGCGGACGGCTCGATCAGCGCCGTTGTGCGCGAGAGTTCCATCGGCCAATCCTCGGTGCATGAGCGGCGTCTGTTCCGCCGCCTCTCGAAGCCGGAGTACACAAAAGTGATCGAGGGTTGGATCACCGGCGGCGCGACCGGCGCGAAGCTCTCGAAGGTCGAGCCGTCCGACAATCAGGCTGACGGCCGCTTCTCTCTGCAAGTCGATTTCACCGCGCCGCGCTACGGTCAGTTGATGCAGAACCGCCTGCTCGTCTTCAAGCCTGCCATCGTCAGTCGCCGCGAATCGCTCGACCTGACCGCCACCGCGCGCCGGCATCCCGTCGTTATCGATGCGCACGCCTACACCGAGACGGTCAAGGTTAAGCTGCCCGCCGGCTTCGACGTGGACGAGCTGCCCGACCCCGTTAAGCTCGACGCGCCCTTCGGCGTTTATGCCGCGGCTTACGAAATCAAAGACGGCCTCATTCATTTCACGCGCACTCTGCGACTCAAGGCTGCCACCGTCCCGCCCGGCCAGTACGCCACCGTCCGCGCCTTCTTCGAGCGGATCCGCGCCGCCGAGCAAGCGCCGGTGGTGCTCGCCAGAAAATAGCAGCCGGATAGTTTAAGAAACAGATCATCAGGTCAAGACAACAGGTTCAGCTGCTCTTGACCTGATGATCTGTCTCCGCTTCCTTTTTTACAGAGTGAGTTGTCGGAACGCTTCCTGCACGCGCACGGCGAGGCTGCCGGCGTGCGTAGTATAGTGGTGGAAGTCGAAGCTCGTTACCATGGCGACGCCGAGGCCGGCGGAGGTGAGGAAAATCTCGTCGGCATCGCCGAGGTGCGCGAGGTCGAAGACGCCTTCGACGTGTGGAACGGCCAGTTCGGCGACTAGTTCGATCACGCGGGCGCGCGTTGTGCCGGCAAGCGTGCCGGTCGAGAGCGCGGGCGTGTAGAGCGTGCCCTCGCGCGCCCAGAACAAATTCGCCATCGTCGCCGAAACGACCTCGCCCTGTTCGTTCAGCCGCACGGCTTCGTCAAAATCGCGCGCCCGCGCCTCCTCCCACGACAACAGGTGTTCGAGATAGTTGAGCGACTTGACGCCCGCTAGCGGCGCGAGCGAGTTGACGCGATAGGGCGAGAGCGTCAGCGTGAGACCGGCGGCGGAAGTTGGCCGCGCGTCGCCGGTCATGATCAGCAGATCAGTTTCCTTCTCCCCGCGCTTGCTCTGGCCCGAATCCCAGACGCCCCGCGCCGCACGCGAGAGTAAGGTCACGCGCGCCCGGCCCTCCTCGCACTGGTTCGCTTCAATCAACTGTCCGAGCGCCTCACGCACCGCCGCTTCCGTGAATTCTTGATGGGAGACGCCGGCTTGCCCGGCGTGAGCGAGCAACCGCGCCCAGTGTTGGTCCCACAGGAATGGCTGGCCGCGATACACCGCCAATGTTGTAAACACTCCGCGCCCGTAGAGCGTCGCCCCCGTCAACAAGGGCAAGCGCGCTTTCGACGCCGCAATCAGACGTTGATTGTGAATAACGCGACGGTGCATCGGAAACCGAACTGCGAACGGCGAACGATCAGCGAAAGATAAAAGACATGCTAACCAAAATCCTTTGTTCGTTGTCCGTCGTCGGCGCGAAGTGCGCGCAGCAGGGCGCGGGCTTTGACGAGCGATTCGTCATATTCGAGAGCCGGATCGCTTTCGGCGACTACTCCGCCGCCGACGTTGAAGCACGCGATACCGTCGCGAATAACCATCGTGCGGATCGCGACGCTCAAATCGAGCGCGCCGTCGAAGGCGAAGTAACCGATAGCGCCCATCGAGAGGCCGCGTGGCGCGGTCTCCATCTCGTCAATAATTTCCATCGCGCGCAGCTTCGGCGCGCCCGTGATCGAGCCGCAGGGAAAGGTCGCGCGCAAGAGTTCGCCCGTCGTCACCGCCGGGCGCAACTGCCCGCGCACGCGCGAGACGAGATGAAAAAGCGTCGGATGCTCTTGCAGCGCGCACAACTCCGCGACTTCCACCGAGCCGTAGCGGCAGACGCGACCGAGATCGTTCCGCAACAGATCGACGATCATCGTGTTTTCCGCCTGATCCTTTTCGCTTTCCATTAGCTCGGCCCTCAACCGCGCATCGTCCGCCGCATTGGTCCCGCGCGGGCGCGTCCCCTTGATCGGCCATGCCTCGATTGTCCGCCCGCCGTCCGCTTCGACTGCGACGCGCAGAAATCTTTCCGGCGAGGCGCTGATGACTGTGTCCGCGCCGCGCCGCAAAAAGGTCGCGAATGAGGCCGGGTGCTGGCGGCGCAGTCGCAGGAAAACCTCTTCCGCTGTGTCGCCGGGAGCGAGCGGGCAGGTGAACTGCTGCGTCAAGTTCGCTTGGTAGATGTCGCCCGCGAAAATGTGTTCCTTCACGCGACGGACGCGGGCGAGATAGTCGTCGCGCGTGAAGTTTGAGACGGCCGTCGTCAGGGCGGCGCTGGCCGTATTGGCCTGCGGTGGCGCGGATGTCGAAACAAGGCGGCGCGCATCTGTTGCCGCTTCACGGAGCGCGTCGCAAGTCTCCGTGAGGCGCGCGGCGGAAGCGCCGGTAACGCGCGTCGCGCCCGTGTGGTAGTCGTGGATGACGAGCGCATCATGGAAGGCGAGAGTCGCGGCAGGCCCGGCGGGTGACGATGCCGGCGGTTCGGTCGAACGCAGGCGCAGGAACGTGCGCGCCAGATCGTATGAGAAGGAAGCGATGCACGCGCCGGCGGATAAAGCGAAAGAGCCGCCGTCTCCCGGCACCTGGTAATTCGCGAGGCGTTCGTCGAGCAGCGACAGGACGTCGCCACGTTCGCGGCGGCCAACCGTTTCGCCGCGCCGCCAAATCGTCAATTGGTCCCCACCGCGGCGCGCCTCAACTGTTTCACACGGATCGAAGCCCGCGATCAGATAACGCGCTTCCGCCCCGCGCCACCCGCCACTATCGAGAATCTGCACGCCGCGCGACGGCGCGAGATTGAGCAGCGCCGTCAACAACTCATCCGCCCGCAGCGGCAGTTCGGTAAAAGCTACAGCGTTGGAGTTCACGAAAATTCAATCGGAGTTTGCGAAAGTTGGCAGGCCAAAGTGAGCGAGCCGTGAAGCCTCACGAAGAGACAAAAATTAAGGTCTCTTACTCCGTGTCGTCTCGTGTGGTGTCGCGGCTCGCGCTTAGTATTTTCAAGTATGCCTGCACTGCCGCCGACAGCCCCATTTCTAGCGCGTCCGAGATTAGCGCGTGGCCGATTGAAACCTCCGCGATGTTCGGGATGGCGCAGAACTGGCCGAGATTTTCCAGATTCAGATCGTGCCCGGCGTTCACCCCCAAGTTGGCCGCGTGAGCTTCCCGCGCGGCGTTGCGGTATTGCTCAAACACCGTTTCCAGTTCATTGCCATGAAAAGCGGCGGCATATGGTTCGGTGTACAACTCGATCCGGTCAGCGCCGATCTCTTTGGCGCGCCGGACTTGTTCACAGTCCGGGTCGAGAAAGAGGCTAACGCGGATTCCCAAGTCTCTCAGTTCTTCGATGATGGGCCTCAGCCGCGCTCCGTGTTCGGCCAACTCCCACCCGTGATCCGACGTGAAAGCCTCCGGGCTGTCAGGGACCAGCGTGCATTGCGTCGGCCGCGCTTTGCGGACGATCTCTAAAAATTTCGGAAATGGATTGCCTTCGATATTGAACTCAACGTGCGGGAAAGTCGTCAGCAACGCCGCTAACTCGTCAACGTCGGCGGACTTGGCGTGGCGTTCGTCAGGGCGCGGGTGGACGGTGATGCCGTGAGCGCCGGCGCTGATGGCGATGCGCGCCGCTTTCGTGACGCTCGGAATGCCAATCGTCCGCGTGTTTCTGAGCAACGCAACTTTATTGAGATTGACACTCAGTTTAGTCATTTCCGCTCTCCCCGCCCCGCTCTCGCTTTCTCATTCGGCCGCCGCCGCCACCGCTTCGGCTTGCAGTTGCTGGCCGAGCGCGCCGCGCCACGTCGCTTCGAGCCGGGCGATTTCTTGCGCGATCATTTCCACGCCGTTGACGCTGACGCGCAGCTTCGTGCCGCCGCCGGTGGTTCCCATGACGTGGAGCGGGCAATCGTGTCGCGCCGCGATCTCTCTGACACGTCCGAGCGCCGTTTCGTCGAGACTGATGATGATGCGTGAAGGCGACTCGCTAAAGAGTTGTGCGGCGACGGAGAGTTCGCCGGAAAGTTCGACGTTGGCTCCGCGCGTCGGAGTGTTGAGCGTCGAGAAGCAGCACTCGGCGAGCGCGATTGCGAGGCCGCCGTCAGAACAATCGTGTGCCGATTGCAGCAAGCCTTCGGCGTTGGCCGCGAGGCACGCGGCCTGCACCGCGCGCTCGCGTTCCAGATCGAGTTGAGGCACGCGCCCTGTCGTCGTCGCGCTCAACTTTCCGGCGTGGCGACCTTCGATAGTCGCGGCGTACTCACTGATCGAGAGATCGTCATGCGTCTCGCCAAGCAGCGCGATGATGTGGCCGTCACTCTTGAAGCCGGGTTGAATGATCTGGCGTACGTCTTCAATGAGGCCGACCATGCCGATGACGGGCGTTGGGTGAATGCCGCGCCCTTCGGTCTCGTTATAGAAGGAGACGTTGCCGGAGATGACCGGCGTATCGAAGTGGCGGCACGCCTCGGTTATGCCGTCGATCACTTCCGAGAACGACCACATCACTTCCGGGCGTTCGGGCGAAGCGAAGTTCAGACAGTTAGTGATTGCGATGGGTTTCGCGCCGACACAGACGACGTTACGCGCCGCTTCGGCGACGATCAATTTCGCACCCTCGCGTGGCGCGGCGGCACAATAGCGGCCGTTGCCGTCGAGGCACATCGCCAGCGCGCGGCGCGTCTCCTTGATCCGCACGATGGCCGCGTCCGCGCCGGGCAGCACCGCCGTATTCGTCCTGACCATGTGATCGTACTGCCTGAAGACCCACTCCTTCGATGCGATGTTCGGCGCGACGAGTAAGCGCAGCAGCGACTCAGTGTGATCCTCCCGCGCGTCGGAAACGACACTGCTCGGAGCGGCCAGCACCTCGTCGAGCATATCCGAGTTGGCGACGGAAGTGCTCAGCGGCGTGGCGACCGAAGCGGCGGTCAACACCTGCTTCTCTTCATCCATCATGCTGCGGTCGCCTTCGTCCGTGGGCCGCATCATCGGCCGGTGATACACCGGAGCTTCGTCGGTGAGATAAGCGGCGGGAATGTCGGCGAGTTTTTCGCCGTGATGGATGATCACGATGCGGCGCGTGTCGGTGACGTGGCCGATCACGACGGCGTCCAAATCCCAGTGGCGGAAGATGTCCACGACCTGCCGCGCGCGCCCCTTGTGCGCCACGATCAGCATTCGCTCCTGCGATTCGGAGAGCATGATCTCGTAGGCCGTCATGCCCTGCTCGCGCTGTGGGACCAACGTCAAGTCAAGTTCGAGACCGGTGCCGGCGCGCGCCGCCATTTCGCACGATGAGGAAGTCAGCCCCGCCGCGCCCATGTCCTGAATGCCGGCGACTGCCCCACTCCGCATTGCTTCGAGGCAGGCTTCCAAGAGCAGCTTTTCCAAAAAAGGATCGCCGACTTGCACCGTCGGGCGTTTCTCTAACGCTTCGTCGTCAAATTCGGCCGAGGCCATTGTCGCGCCGTGAATGCCGTCGCGCCCCGTCTTCGCGCCGACATAAAGAACAGGGTTACCAACGCCGGTCGCCTCGCCAAAAAAGATTTGATCATGCCGGACGAGACCGAGCGCGAAAGCATTGACCAGCGGGTTCAAAGTGTAAGCATCATCAAAGGCGACTTCGCCGCCAACTGTCGCGACGCCAAACGCATTGCCGTAGTGTGCGATCCCGGCGACGACGCCCGCCAACAGCGCCCGGTTGCGGCGCCCGTGTTGCGGATCGTCGAGCGTGCCGAAGCGCAAGCTATTCATCGCCGCGATGGGGCGCGCGCCCATTGTGAAGATGTCGCGCAGGATGCCGCCGACGCCGGTCGCCGCACCCTGAAACGGTTCGATGAACGAAGGATGATTGTGCGACTCGACCTTGAAGGCGGCGCACCACCCGTCGCCCACATCCACCACGCCCGCGTTCTCGCCCGGCGGCACCACGACGCGCTCATTCCTCGTCGGCAGCCGCTGCAAATGGACGCGCGAAGATTTATATGAGCAGTGCTCCGACCACATCACGGAGAAGACGCCCAATTCGACGAACGTCAGTTCACGCCCCATCAACTGCTTGATGCGCTCGTACTCTTCCGGCGTCAGATTGTGCGTGGCGAGCACTTCGGCAGTGATTTCCATAAGCGGCGAGTGGCTAAATTAAGTTGCTGGCCTTAAGTCTCGTTAGGGGCGATTGATAATAGCCCAGTGATTCATCGCTGGGAAAGCGACGGCCATAAACATCGAGTCCCGAAAGGACGATTGGAAAGCGCGCGGCCTTCCCAATCGTCCCTCCGGGACTCAAATATCGCTCGCTTGATTGGTCTGAGCGATGATGTTTGGTAGCTCAACCCGGTAACAAGTCAGCCTGCTAAACGGCGCGACCTTGTTTACCGGATCGAGCTTCTGTCACTTTTCGGCGAGGGCTTTGTCTATGGCGGCGCGCAACTCGTCGGGCTTGATGCGGCCGCTGTGTTTGAATACGAGTTGGCCGTGGCGGTCGAAGAGGAAGGTGGCGGGGACTTCGCCGCCCCATGCGGTGTCGATGTGGTTGATGGCCTCCATCGGCTCCGGCGCGTTCAGCAGATAGGCGGGCATCCGTGCGCGCATCTGTTGGAGGAATGCGGGCACGGCGGTTTTGATCTCAGCCACGTCATCCACCGAGAGGGTGTAGAAATCGAGGCCGCGTGGGCGGTAGTCTTCATCGAGCTTGACGAGATCGGGGAACTCTTCGCGGCACGGTCCGCACCACGTCGCCCAGACGTTGAGCAGCAACGGCCGCGCCGTTGCGCCTTCGCCGCGCGTTAAGAGTTTCTTGACGCCGGCGGCGTCAACCTCCTGTACCATTGCGCTTGCCGCAACCGCCGGGCCGGTGGTGACGACCGCGCCGCCGCCGTTAATGGTCCCCTTCGACGTGTTGCCCGCCGGCCGCGTGCCAGCGCTTGGCGCGGCGGGTTGCTGCTGTGCCGTTGCGATTGAGGTGACAAATATGCCGAGACTGAGGATGAGGACCAACGTGTATGCACTTCTCTTCATGACGTGTTTTCAACTTAAAGCTAACGAAATCAGAAAGACAGTAAACACATGATCCACGAAATCACACGAAACAGACACGAGATTGAAAAACAGTCGGTTTCGTGTCGGTTCGCGTGACTTCACGGATCGATGAATGGCGGAGGACTGATCTCTCAAGCCGCGGTTAGCCGCGCTTGATCGAGCAGCCGAATGCTTTGGCCTGAGTTTGGGAAACGGGCTTGCCTGACAAAATTTCTTCCATCGCGCTACGCAACTCGCTGGTGGCAACCATCTGTGGATTCTGCGCGTTGTCGATGCGGCCCTGATAGACGAGCTTGTTGCTTGCGTCAAGCAGATAAACTTCGGGCGTGCGTTGCGCGCCAAGGCGGTCGGCGAGGCGGTTACCTTTATCTTTCAAAATCGGGAACGTCAGTTTCGACTGGGCGGCGTGCGCCATGATCATTTCAGGTGTCTCGGCAACATTCGAGTTGATGCCGACGACGTGGATGCCGCGCGCCTTGAAATCCTGCGCCAGCTTTTCCATCCGCTCGTTGTAGGCGTTCGAGACCGGGCAGCCGGTGGACACAAAGATCAGCGCCGTGCCTTTGCCGCCTTTCAGCGACCCGAGCGTGTGCTCCTTACCAGCGGCGTCCGGCAGCTTGAAATCTTCGACAACCGAACCGATGGTGATCGGCTCGCTGTTCTCGACTCCGGCTTCAGCCTTCACGGACAAGGCCGCCATCGCGACGATGGCGAACACGAATGACACTGCGAGTGCGGAAAACTTTTTCATAAGACTTAAACTAAACTCCTTTTCAAAATGCTAATGGGGGAGGCGAAAAGAGTAGCAGAAAATAGTGACGGGTGACGAGTAACGAACGGTGGAAACGAGGTGCCGCAGTGATAAAGTCGTCTTGCGCGGTTGATTAATCTTAGCTGCGGAGCAGTGGCAGGCCGCGGTGAGTCAGCATGCCTTTACTCATCACTGATCACTTTTTCGAGCGTGAATCGCCACAGCATTCGACCTTCTTGGGCGTCGAACTCATGACGGGCGGCGGTGACGCGCCAGTGGCCGAGGTGCTGCCAGCGGCCGACAGTGAGCTTGTTAAAGAGTGGGACGTGGTGGCCGCTCTCGATGGCCGCGAGCAGGG
>JACCRA010000477.1 GCA_013813825.1 Pyrinomonadaceae bacterium
GGATTGTTCATCGGGGCGACTCCTTAGTAGAGAAAGTTTGGTCACTTCCTATTACAGCGAGTCGCCATTGATTTTTCAAACACCGAGCATTACTTTTTGAGCACTACCGAGATGTGTTATCTGCACCGTCGGCGCTATGGCGCACGACGCATCGCGGCGGAACTTAAGGCTGCGGATCATCAAGCCGGACGCTCTTTCAGTGCTGCGTCGCGACATTGGCGAAGTTGATTAGAGTGAACTACCTACTATCTACTAAAGAAACAGAAAATCAGCAGCAGAATCTGTTACACTTGGTAAATTGAACGGGACATTACCTGATGAAAAAGACGAATGTATACATTGAAACTTTCGGGTGTCAGATGAATGTCGCCGACACTGAGCGTGCCGCCACGCGCTTACGCTCGGCTGGTTACATGGTAGTAAACTGTGCGGACATCGCCGACATTGTGCTTTTCAACACCTGTTCGGTGCGGGCACGTGCTGAACAGAAAGTTTTTACTCGAGTGGGTGAGTTGAATAAGATTAGACGGTCGAAGTCTTTCATCGTCGGAATCATGGGCTGCGTGGCACAATTAGAAGGTGAGTCACTATTCAACATCTCTAAATCAGTGGGCTTGGTCGCCGGAACACAGGCCACAGATCGGCTCCCGCAACTTTTAGAGCGTGTGCTTACCGGCGAAAACAATGTAATCGATTTGGCAGAGCGACAAAGCGGTGAGGAATGGAATGTTTCGACAGCCGAAAGACATTCTCCTTATGTCGCGTTCGTGCCAATAATCGAGGGCTGTAATAAGTTTTGTACATACTGCATCGTTCCTTACTCAAGAGGCCGGGAGCGAAGTCGCCCAGCATCTGATATTGTCAAAGAAGTTATTAAGTTGAAAGCGGCTGGGTATCATGAAATCCATCTCATCGGTCAGAATGTTAACAGTTACCGTCCCAAAACGGGGGAGGGATTGGAACTATTTTCTGGGGCGACATTTTTTTCCAAGCTTTTGCGAGCCGTAGCTGCGACAGGAGTCGCACGGATTAAATTCACCACATCGTTCCCGAGGGATTTCCATTCGGACATAGTTACCGCGATGGATGAGCATGAAAATCTATGTAACTGGATACATCTCCCTGTGCAATCTGGGAGTGATAGAATTCTTCGTCTTATGAAAAGAGGTTACAATTCGTCAAACTATATGCGGCGGGTTGAAGAAATTAGGTCGGGGCGCCGACGGTATGCTTTGACGAGTGATATTATCGTTGGCTTTCCCGGAGAAACTGCGGAGGATTTTAACTCGACCCTGAAGTTAATTGAGAGGTGTCAATATGATAGCTTGTATATCTTCAAGTATTCAGTGAGGCGCGGCACGCCGGCAGCAAACCTTACTGACGATGTCTCCATCGTAGAAAAAAGTGAGCGATTCATAATGATTGAAAAATTACAGAAGAAGATTCAGGCACAGATAAATAATAGTTATGTCGGCGAAACAGTATCGGTTCTGTTCGAAGGTAAAAGTGCTAAATCTGGGAATGATATGACAGGTCATACGACATGCAATAAGGTGATAAACATTAAAGACACTTCAAACTTAGAGGGCACCATTAATAATGTTGTCGTAACAGACGCAAAAGTGAATAGTCTTTACGGGGTGTTAGTGGAAAATTGCCCTTGACTTCATGTAAAAGGTGAACTGAGGAAATGGAATTAGAAGTTAAAATCAGGGGGTTGATGATGGATCCTAACAGTGGGACTCCAATTATAATTTTGAAAGATATTAATAGTGACGCCATGCTACCGATATGGGTTGGCGCGTACGAAGCCAATGCTATAGCTCTGGAAATTGAGAAAATCGCTCCGCAAAGACCTATGACACATGACCTCTTGCGAAATTTCATCGTTGAGATGGGAGCGCATGTAGAGCGTGTTGTAGTCACAGATCTCAGAGATAATACTTTTTTCGCGGTTATTGAGTTACAAAATAATGATGGCGACGTGATACTGCTTGATGCTAGGCCATCTGATGCAATTGCCTTGGCGTTGAGAGTCGATAGCCCGATTTTTGTCAATGAGGACGTTTTAGTTACTTCACGTGGAATGACAGAGAGTGCTCAGGAAAGTAGTGGGAAAGCAGATGCTGTCAGCGAGGAGGAGTGGCCGGACATTATCGGTGAAGCAGGAGACCTACCAATGTAGGTCAACAATATATGCCAATGTTAAGGTTTTACTATGCGGGGAGAAAGAAAGCTGAGGTGTCAATATCCTGAGTTCCGTTATTGCAATAGCTAATCAGAAAGGCGGAGTGGGTAAAACAACCACTGCTATCAACCTTGCGGCTGCCTTCGCCAATCGCGGGTTAAAAGTTTTACTATTTGATTTAGACCCGCAGGGGAACAGTTCTATCTCATTCTTAGACCCGAAAGTCGTTGCTCTCTCCGCTTACGAAATGATGGTTGATGGCAATGGGATGCTGGAGAATTATATCTACCCGACGTCTGTTGATGGTTTAGAAATGGTGCCGGCTAAAATAAATCTTGCCAAATTGGAATCAAAACTGGTTGGTGATTTTGACGCGCCATTTAGATTAAAAGATAAGTTAGAACCGCTAAGAAAAAGATATGAAGTAATCTTTATTGACACGCCGCCGACGCTGGGTCTGATAACAGTCAACGCTTTAGTTGCGGCAACTCACGTATTAATTCCCATTCAATCTTCTTATTTTGCTCTGGAAGGGACGGATGATCTTTTAGAAACCATTGAGAAAGTGAAAGCTCGTCCAAATCCAAATTTGAAAGTCCTTGGGGTAGTCGTGACGTTATTTGATCGCCGCACCACTTTGGCCCGGGAAGTTTATGAGCAAATTAAAAATGTTTTTGGTTCCCAGTTATTTGACACTATAATTTCAAAAAGTGTGCGGCTAGAGGAAGCACCAGCTTATAAAGAGTCGATTTTTGCTTTTGCCCCGCAATCTACAGGAGCTGTCGAATATGCGAAACTTTGTGAAGAGGTGATGGGACGTGTCTAGAAGAGGGCTTCCGTCGGGAATCAGAATGCGCCATGATGCACACTATGTTGAGGACTTGGCAGGACATCAACCAATTCCCGTCGGGCGCTTAATTTCTCTAGACGCCTTGGACCCTAACCCCGATCAGCCGCGCGTAGAAATCGGTGATCTGGCTGAGTTAACGGCTTCGATTAAGGAAAAAGGCGTCCTCGAACCGTTATTGGTAAAACCATCTTCTGTCATACCAAACCGCTGGATGATTATCGCTGGAGAAAGGCGCTGGCGGGCTTCAAAGGCTGCTGGACTACGTGAGGTTCCATGTATTGAGATGGATGTGGATGATCGCGCAGTAGCCGAAATTGCGCTGATTGAGAACATGCAGCGCAAAGACTTAACGGCTTGGGAAGAAGCTGATGGCTTGGCAGCATTATGTGAAAGGTTCGGTTATACGCATGACGAAGTAGCGCGTAAGGTGGGTAAAAGTCGGACTACTGTTACGGAGTCTTTGTCAATCGCTACATTACCATTTGAAATTAGGGAGCAATGTCGGCGCGCCGACATTGCCTCGAAATCTATTCTGCTACAACTAGCTCGCCAGCCTGATATAAGGTCAATACAATCTCTATTAGGTGAAATTATACGGAAAGGTTTAAAACGTGATGGCGCTAGGGCAGTTCGACGCGCACAAGTAAAAAGGGGATTACTGGCAACGGTCGAAGAGGCGGCATCAGAATCTCCTTATATCTTTAAGTTTGAGGATGAGATTGGGACCGGCTATAAAATTGAAGTGATATTTGGTCGTACACATGTGAGTCGGGAAGAAATTATTAACGCCCTCCTTTCCGCAATCAACTCATTGCAGAACCAAAACGTCCATGTGAATTTGTGTGCAGACGATTAACACTCCACCGTTTCAAGCTGTCGGATCACGCTTACGATTCTCAATGGCCTTGCGCTGTAGAGCTCTTGCCCAACGTTCGAATGTCGGCTGAAAAGGTTTGAAAAGACGATAACGAAAGTTCTGCTGCTGGGCACTCCAAAGGCGCAAATTTTTTTCCGTGTACGCCTTAATTGCAGGGTCTAACTGTTTTTTACGGATCGAATGCTTGAGCGTCAGATAATAGTGTTGGCCGGCAAGCGAGAAAATTAAAGCTGCTAAATTGCTTTTGAAAGATAATCTTGGAAGCAGTCTTTTGTGGAGCGGTTGCGCGGGAGGAATCAGAGTGCTCATCGCAATCTCAAACCACGCGGGTTGCGTCCCTTGTCGTGGATGATACAAACCCGGCAATCGCTCACGCTGTTGAGGGGAGATCCGCGGGTCTTTGATGACATCGACAATACGTAGTTTGTCGATCCCGCGTAGATGCTCTTTAGGTATCAAGGCTAGAATACTATCAAGGTATTCTCTAGTTCGCCGCGGCAAATTTAGCGTCGCACTGTTTTCAATTTTAATGCTCATAGGTTTAAAAGCTTGGCTCGTAATTTAGGAGATAGTAATAACTTAGGGGCTAGAGTAGATAAGCACATTCCGAGAGGTGCTAAGCTACTGAGATGGAACGACCGCACCCCTTTTATCGCCGTTCCCGAATTTCCGCCAAGAAAGTTCGTCAACTCTGACGCTTCTTTGCGCTCGATTTGACGGCTACTGATGCGGCTCACCTGACCGGCTTGACGCGTAAGACTGTCACCACGATCTTTCTCAAAATCAGGGAGCGCCGCGCCGAGGAATGCGAGCGTGAGTCACCGCTCTCGTCCGGCGAAGTCGAAGTCGATGAGTCTTACTTCGGTGCCCGACGGGTTCGCGGCAAGAGGGGGCGCGGGGCCTCTGGTAAGACCATCGTCTTCGGTCTCTTGAAGCGTGACGGCAAGGTCTACACAGAGATTGTGCCGGACTGCAAAAAGGCCACTCTTCAGGCCATTATTCGTGGCCGCGTCGCTCCGGAAGCGGTCATCAATTCGGATGGGTGGCGTGGCTATGACGGTCTGGTTGACGTGGGCTACTCGAAGCACTTCAGAGTCAACCATGGGCAGAGCAGCGAGTTCGTGCGCGGCACGGCACATGTCAACGGCATCGAGAGCTTCTGGAGTTATGCCAAACATCGTCTCCGGCAGTTTCATGGCATCGCCCCAGAGAAGTTCCATTTG
The DNA here is from genome assembly GCA_013813825.1 of Pyrinomonadaceae bacterium. GTDB lineage: Bacteria > Acidobacteriota > Blastocatellia > Pyrinomonadales > Pyrinomonadaceae > JACCRA01. Next base: position 5,139 of record JACCRA010000477.1, read on the forward strand.
CACTTGAAGGAGTGCGAATAGAGATTCAACTTGAGAAAGAACAACGTGTACGCTGAGTTGTTGAAGCTGCCGCGAAAATACCTGCTTTAACTACTCTAGCCCCTAACTTAAGTCAAGGGACGGGAACGCCGCAGTTAAAATGTTAAAGATGAGGGATTGAGCAACCGATGTTACGCAAAGCAAGATCTCTTGGCAAAATTGACAGATCAGTAAATCAACGCTGGACATCGACACGTATCACCTAAGTTGTTCGTTAAGGAGAAGCCTCCGCGACAGACTGTCCCGCTTGGTTTTCGACGAAATCAGTCATGATTGGGTGAACTGCTTGCCGTCGGATGCAATTTCACGCCTAAATTTAATTTTTTTTGTCGGCGCTCAAGGCAATTGATGCAGAAGTTGTCGAACTCAATCCGTAGTTGTTCGCTGTACAACTTGAGTGAGTAATCAAATGAGTCGCAATTTGATATTAGATTATTTATCCTACTTAGAAGTGGAGAAAGGATTGTCGATTAATACTTTGCAGAGTTACGGTCAGGATCTACGAGAACTTCGAGAATGGGCTATGACTTGTGGTAAAACAATCAATGAGTTGAAAGAGAGAGAGATTTCTGATTGGAGTAAAAATCTCGGGCGGGGCAAGTTACAACCTAAATCGGTTGTTAGAAAAATTTCTACCACACGTGGGTTCTATAAATATTTGCTCCGCGATGGTTTGATCAAAGTTGACCCGACAGTTAATATTACCAATCCGCAGGCCAAATATAGCTTACCAAAATTTTTGACGGAATCTGAGGTTGAGGTGCTGCTAAACGCGCCTGATATAAACACCTTGGAAGGAATTAGAGACCGAACCATTTTGGAGTTGTTGTATGCCACGGGATTGCGTGTTTCGGAGTTAACCAATCTTGAAGTTAATGATCTTAGCCTCGAACGTGGGCTGTTGAATTGCATCGGAAAGGGTAGCAAGCAGCGGATCATTCCCCTAGGACGTAGTGCTATAACTTGGCTTAAAAAGTACGAGAGAGTGCGCTCTCATCTCCTGGGTAGGCACTCTACTAATAAACTTTTTATAAAGGAGAAAGGAGAAGGAATTTCTAGGCAGGCTGTTTGGAAAATGACTAGCAATTATTCCTTGCTAGTAGGTTTGGTCCATGTTTCTCCACATATTTTAAGGCATAGTTTTGCCACTCATCTGATGCAGCGAGGTGCGGACTCTAGGTCGGTCCAAAGTTTATTAGGGCACAGTGATATAACTACGACGCAAACATACACGCACATTACAAATATAAATCTTAAAACTGCTTATGATATCTATCACCCACGCGCAAGAAGGTAATAGAACGAGGCGGAAAGGTCGGACGCAGGCGCGACGTGCGAATGGCGGCTCCACGGACTTTATTTGCTGCCACTTAGCGGGATAGGTAAATGGTTATCCAAGAAAAGTAACTGTTCAGGTACTTGGCAGGGAAAGAGCTTAACTTGCAGCGGGTTGAAAGGCGAGCGGCTTGCCGTTGAAGGCGCGCTCCAGCGAAGCGAGGAGTGAGTGGCCCTGCTTGCGCGCGGTCGAGAGATAGCTCCTGACCCGACAGAAGTTCCTGGCGCCATCAGGCGTGCGGAAGCAGTCCGAGATTTTCTGCTGGAGCTTGATCATGCGCAGGTCACGTTCCGAACCATTGTTGTCGAAGGGCACACTCATATCCGACATGAAGCGTAGGACTTCATCGCGGCGTCTTTGTAATCGATTGATCAAGCGGCGCGGGGTGAGTTGCGTTGACGACTTCTTGGCCGCGTCGCCCACGTCCTTTCTGCTCGGTGGCGGTGGGTTGAGGCGATCAGCTTTCTTGACCAGTTGATCGTAGCGGCGGAGGAAGTCGTTTTTCGTCTGCGCGCTGAACTGGGCATCGGTCTCGGCTTTTACTTTCGTCAAGTCGTCCTTGATCTTCAAGAGCAACTTGGCGAGCGGTGTGGTCCAGACCTGCTGTTCAGGACTGCTTTCCTCGACGAAGACGAGGTCGCGCAGG
>JACCRA010000569.1 GCA_013813825.1 Pyrinomonadaceae bacterium
CGCCGTAGCCGTCAGACAGGAGATAGGTGGCGCTCGCGTTCTCGGCGGGCATCGCCCAGAACTCCCAAAAGAAACGGCCCAGAGGGGTGCCGCCGAGAAAGTAGAATCCGTAATCCACTGACTTCGGCGAGCCGTCGAACTCAAGCACGTGTGAGGGCGTCACTGACGGCATCAACGTCGCTGAAAAGTCGGCGACTTGATGACTGTTTAAGTTTCTCCGGGTTTGGCCGGGCGGGCTGAACGAGTAGTAGTCTTGCGGTAGCGAGGGCGTCACTGTGTAATCGCCCGGGGCCATCACGGTCACCGAATAAGTGCCGTCGGTCGCGGTGGTGGCGGTCACAGCTTGCGGCCCGCTTAAGTTCAGAGCGACATCGCCGAGTCCGGTCCCGCCGGAAGTGATGCGCCCGCTGATAACATACGGCGGGGCGGGCGTTGGGTGCGCGCCAACGTCATCCGGCGGACCACCGCCGACGTGACCGATGCCGAGCCGCACGCGGTTGCTGGATAATCCGCGGTAGGTAAGGCGCACGAGCACATCGCCGACATCGCCCACATCGTCGCTCAGTCTGAGCACCACGCCGCTCATCCACGGATACCCCGGCACCGGGCTGACGTGTTCAACCCTGAAATCATAACGACGGCGCGTCACGTCTTCCGCGTCGGCGGTGAAACTGGCTAGATCGGAGCCGGCGCTGTCAGGCAGGTTAAGGACGAAGAGTCGCACCCGCGTGCGCCGGTCCGTGCTCCACGAGAGGTGCGAAGTGAGGGCGAAAGGTTCGCGCAATGAGACAACCGATTCGAGGGCGATGGCCCGCGTGGAATTTACCTCGCTTAACAACACCGGTGGGCCGGGCTGCTGTGCCGCCACCTCGGCGGTCGCCCCTCCAAGCGTGACGGCCATGGCCCACAGCCACAGCCAGCGCCGCACCGCAGGCAGAAGATGTCCGGCCGCATGTTTTAACGGATTGGAAGTTGCAGTCGTGCCAAGCGGCACTGATCCGCTGCGAGCCGGGCCGCCGGCAGCGCCGTTTATGCGAGGCATGACAACCCCTCCTTGACCCCTGATATGCACAACTCCAGCCGTTAATAAATGTATGCGGCACTAAGCCGTGTGACGGTAGAGCCTTACTTCACATGGGTAGCGGCTTAATGGGACGAGTGGCGAAACAAATTGAACCGCGGATGAACGCGGAAACATGCGGGTCAGAAGTTCAATTGATTTTGTCCGCAGGTCTCCGCGTTCACACCCGCGGCTCTCCCCTGTCTGTGCTACTACCTTTCAGTGTAAGGAAGGTAGCGCAGCTATGTTAGCCGGCTATGCCAAGAGTGTTTCAAAATAATGATCCTTAAATGCAAATCACCATTTGAGCACGCCGACGATGTTTGAGAAGTCGTCCGTCCAGACTTGGCGTCCGGGCTGCCCTTCGAGCGGACGCCAGTGCGCATCTTGCGTTAGCGCCTCCACGTCCGCGGCACGGCGCGCCAGCACCGTCCACAGCGAAGGCTCTTTGCCGTCGGGTTGATTGGGGGCGTTGTCGGCGAAGACGAGGCAGATGAGTTGGCGGCTGCGGGCGAGGTCGGCGACGATTGGATGGAGATCGAGACTGCGATTCGAGATGTGGAGGGCGAGCAGGCCGCCGTCGGCGAGCTTCGAGAGGTAGAGGTCGAGCGCCTCTTGCGTCATCAGATGGACGGGAATAGCGTCGGAGCTAAAGGCGTCGAGGACGATCAATCCGTAACCCTTGTGGGGCGCGTCGCGCAGGCGCAGGCGGGCGTCGCCGAGCACCACGTCGGCGGGAGCGTTAGCACAGTTCGAGAGGTACGTGAAATAGCGCGGGTCGCGCGCGACTTCAAGCACGACCGGGTTGATCTCATAGAACGTCCAGTGCTCGCCGGGGCGCGAATAGGCGACGGTGGCCCCGGTGCCGAGGCCGACGACGGCGACCGCCGGCGATGCGGGCCGGGCTTGATAAGCCTCGAAGACGCGGCCGAGGGGACCCAGCCGGTGGTAGTAAGAGATCGGCTCGCACTGGCGTCCGAGGGCGGTGAACTGGCGGCCGTGGATCGTGCTGCCGTTGTAGAGCCAATGAAGGTCGCCCGACGAATCGCCGGTAACGCGGACGACGCCGAAGAAGTTGCGCTCGGCATGAAGCGTCTGCCGCTTGAAGCTGGCGCTAAAGACGCTGGCGAGCATCACCGCGCCGACGGCGAGGGCGAACCGCCAGCGCCGCCGCCGCCAAAAATAGCTGGTGAGCAGCGGGAAGCCGAGCACCATTGCTAACGTCTCTAAAGTCTGCGGCAGGTAACGACCGGCCAGCCAGCCCAGCGCCAGTGTCAGCGCGCCCATCACGACCGGCAGCAAGAGATCGAGACGGTTGAAACCCGCAACTTCGTTTTCTGGCTGGCGCGAAAATTGAAACGCGTCGTCCGTGGCAATCTTGAGCGGCCCGGCGAGCGACTCCGCCCGTCGCGGCTTGAGCGCGGGACGCAATAGCGTGGCTAAGAGAATCGCGAGCGGATACTCAACGACCGCGTCGAAAAGCGCGGGCGCGAGGAGTGCGTTGAATAACCCGCCGAGCGCGCCGCCGATTGACATCCATAGGTAATACTCCGCGAGTCGCCGCGCCTCCGGGCGTTCGTCCGCGAGTTGGAAGTGACAACTTAAAGAGGCGATGAACAAGTAAATCAAGTGGAGCAGCGCGAGAAACAGCGCCGGCTGCGTCGCGCCCGAAAGATAGACGAGCACGAGCACTATCGTTGCTCCCGGCATGAGCAGCGCGACGAGGCGGCGCGAGATCATCCGGCGGCGCGCGAAAGCGACGATCAACGTCAGCAGGTAGATGCTGAGCGGGATGACCCACAGCAAAGGGAGCGAGGCGATATCGGTCGAGATGTAAGTCGTCGCGCTGAGCATCAGGCTTGAAGGCACGAAGGCGAGCGCCGTCCAGCGCAGGCGGCGGGCGTTGGTGATTCTTTCAAGTGGCTCGGCGGGCGATAGTTGGTTGAGCGCGCCGCCGGCGTTAGCCATAACTTCAGAGTCGTGTCGAAGGTCGGTGGTCGGGGTGGCGGACGCTTGAACTTGATCAGGTGTGATGGCGGGCGCGTCGGCAGGCGCGACGCCTGCGCTCCCGGAAAAGGCGGCGGTCGCC
>JACCRA010000578.1 GCA_013813825.1 Pyrinomonadaceae bacterium
TGCTGAAACAAAGTCGCTTCGTCCTGCTCACTTCCCTGTTGCTGGTGACTCTCGGCGGAGTCTCGTCGGCGCGCACGCACGTCTCGGTCATGGCCGGGGCCGTCCGACTTCCCGCGGTGTCCGGCGCGATCTTCGAGACCGACCGCGACCGCGACGGATTGAGCGGCCCCGTTCGCCGCATCAAAACTGAAACGGCCAAGCTGGTGCCGAAAGACGGTCAGATGGTCGAAGCCACGCGCCAGACTTTGGAGACGGCAACTTATGACATGAAAGGCGCGAAGATTGCTTACGCCTTTTTTCCGACAGCGACCGACTCGCTGACCGGCAAGGAAGTCTATAAGTACGACGACAAAGGCAACATCGCCGAGATGACGCTGCTCACCACCGACGGCTTGGTGTTGAGCAAAGAGACTTATCAATACGAGTTCGACAAGCTGGGCAATTGGATCAAGATGACGACGCTCGTCGCCGTCGTCGAGAACGGCCAGATGGTTTTTGAGCCGAAGGAAATCACCTATCGCTCGATCACTTATTATCTGGAAGACAGCGTGGCGAAAGCGATGCAAGGAGGCTTGAACGCGCAGACACTCGCCGGGACGACGATGGCGGCGAACACGGCGATTCCGGCACCGCTGGCGGCGAAACCCTCACTAACTTCAGTGAAGATGGAAGTAGCTTCAAACAGCGCGCCGTCCAACGTCCCGGCGGCGAACAATAACGCGGCGGCCAACATTGCCACGAAGCAGACGCCGGCCATGACAGCGAACCCGTCGAGCAGCAACAACAATACGGCGGCGGCAAACGCCTCCGTCACGAAGAAGCAGACGCCCGCCGCCGCTGCGGTAGTGACGGCGCCGGACGCCTCGCCGATCACAACTAACCTTTCCACTTCTACAAATTTAACTTTGAAATCGCTAGAGCCAACCGCGGCCATGACCAGTTCGAGCGCCGCCGCCGTCAAGACTGAGGAAGGGCCGGCGCCGCCGTCGAAGCCGCTACGCGGCACTCCAGTGAAGCCGATTTCGGGCGGCGTCCTCAACGGCAAGGCCGTCGAGTTACCAAAGCCGGACTATCCCGAAATGGCGCGCCGCTCGCGCACGGCCGGCATGGTGACGGTCGAAGTGGTTATCGACGTGACGGGCAAGGTCATCTCGGCGAACGCCATCAGTGGCCCGTCGATGCTCCAGCGGACGGCCGAAGTGGCGGCGCTCAAGGCGCGCTTCACGCCGACGCTCCTCTCCGGCCAGCCCGTGAAAATGACCGGCACGATCAACTACAAATTCGCTCTGTGAGAATCTGCCTGCGGTGCGGCGTGCGGTTTGAAAAACCTGAAACTGGCGTTCGCGTCGTGTGATCAGACACTTGCCGCGCGGGCGCCAAACGTAAAGAAGCCTAACCGGAGCGGGATTGGCGAATTATCAGGCGCGCCGTGCGGTAACGTTTGACAATCAGGGACAGCAACAACAAGCCACGCGCCTCGTCAGCGCGTCCGCTACGTCTCACCATCACACCAAGCACGAAGAGCGGCCTTCCGCCACTTCGGAAGAAAATCACTATGTCATTCTCAGGCCAACTAAATGATCTTTCCTTGGGCGAGTTGATCGAGTTCTTCTGCAACCAACGCAAGACCGGCCGTTTGAAAGTTGAGTACGCGCTGGCGCCGGGCGTCTTCTTCATCTGCAGGGGCGAACTGGTGGATGCCAAAGTCGGCGCGCTCAACGGCACCGATGCCGTCTATTTCGCGCTCACGTTGCCAAGCGCCTCGTTCGACTTCAACGCCGGGATGACTTCCACCCGCCACACTATCAACGACCCGTGGGCGCGCGTGGTCCTCGAAGGCTTGCGCCGCCTCGACGAGGGCATCCTGCCGAACATGGAAGCAGCCTTCAGCGGCGATGAAGATCTGGACGAGGCATTCAACGCCTACCTCGAATGCATCCCCGAAGGCGAGCAACAGGCGGACGAGCCGGCCAAGAATAAGGGGGACAGCAGCGCCGCTGCTACTGCCGCTGCCGCTGCTACCGTAGCGCCAGCCCCCTTCTCAATGATGGTTGATGCGACGACCGGCGACGGGGGCAATAAGAAAAAGTTCATGATGGCCGGGGCGGCGGCGGCAGTGGTACTGGTCTGCCTCGTGATCGCGATCCCGGTGACGCGCAGCCTCCGCGCCAAGCCAGTTGAAATCGCGCCGGCCGCTGCCACAACAGCAACTCCCCCGCCAGCGCCGCAACCCGCGGAGAATATTAGCGCGCAGACGCCGGCAACGAACGAAGCCAATCCGGCGAAGAGCGAGCAGGAAGAAGCTGCGGCACAACAGGCGCGGCGTGAACGCGAAGCGAAAGAGCGCGAGGCGCGTCTGAAAGCGAAGCGGGAGGAAGAGGCGAAGAAAGCAGAGGCGGCGAAGACTCTCACGGCTTCCGCTCCGACAAGCGGCGCGAAGTCAGTGCGCGTCAGCATCGCCTATGACGAGAACGGCCGTGTCACGCAAGCCTCGGCGGTCGGCACTAGCGCCGGCGCCGAGGCTTACGCCGCCACCGCTGTCCGCATCGCCCGCGGTCGCCGCTTCCCCGCCGGCAAAGCCGGCTCTACAGTCGTCACGATTCCGATAAATTAAAGGCAAGCGGTCTAACTACCGAAGGCACAAACCAAAAGGCACGTATAGCGTCTTAAGAAAAGCGAAAAGGCAAAAGTGATCGGCGCGCGAAGCGTCTTCACTGTTGCCTTTTGCCTTATCTCCTTACGCCCCGACTGTGCCGAGGATGACGAGCAGAGCGCGTTGCAGCCCAATGGCGCGCCCGCGCGGGTCGTACCACTCTTGCAGCGTATGGGAACTGCCGGATGCGCCGCCCGCGCCGAGAGTGATGGCGGGGACGCCTTGCGCCATCGGGATATTGGAGTCAGTCGAGGAGCAATCGAACTGCGGGCGATGGCCGATGTGCCGCGTCGCCGCGACGGCAAGTTGCACCAGTGGCGCGTCCGGTGGCGTCTCACCGCCGGGACGGTCGCCGATCAGTTCCATCTTGATGGTGAGCGGAACTGCCGACTGGCTGGGACGACGCGCGGCGTTCTCGTCGTCCGCCGCTTCGCGCACGACGCGACGGAAAAAGGCGTCGAGCCGCTGCAACTCCGCCGCCGACTCCGAGCGCAAATCAACGTCCATCGCGGCTTCCCGCGCGATGACGTTGACGCCCGCGCCGCCCGCGATGCGCCCGACGTTGAAAGTCGTGCGCGGGTCGTCGGGCGTCGGGTAAGCGACGAGCCGCGCAATCGCGCGCCCTAGCGCATGAACCGGATTGGCCGCGCCGAAGTCGCTCCACGAATGCCCGCCCGCGCCCTCGAACGTCACGCGGTAACGACGCGAGCCGAGCGCCCGGTGCGTGATGCTCTCCACGCCCGCGCCGTCGAAACTGAGGAAGGCGTCGATCTGGTTGGCCCACCGCCCCGCCCCGAACAGGTAACGCACACCGCGCAAATTGCCTGCGCCTTCCTCGCCGACCGTCGCCGCGAACAGCAGCGAGCCGTTTGTCTCAACAGCCGCCGCGTCGAGCGCCCGCGCGAGAGCCAGCAGCGCCGCCAACCCGCAACTGTCGTCCGCGATGCCGGGCGCAAGCAACCGCGAGCCTTCGCGCCGCACCGTCACATTGGTCCCCTCCGGGAACACCGTGTCGAGGTGTGCGCTTACAACTAACAGCGGGCGCAACTCACGCCCACGTCTGAGTCCGACGCAGTTCCCTTCCCCGTCAATCTCGACCTCGCGCAATCCGCACTCGCGAAAGCGTTGGAGAAACCAACGCGCCCGCTCTCCTTCGCCGAACGGCGGTGCGGGAATCTCACAAATTGCCGCGTGCTCCGCCGTGATCTCGTCGGCGTGTTCCGTAAAGAACCGACTCGCGCGCCGCACGCTCGCGTCGGCGGTCAAATCGCGGACGAGTTGCTCAGGCATTGCAATGGTGAGAGGGCTGACCATAATTGAAAAAGCGGAACGCGGGGCGATGAACACCCGGCATCAGTGGCGCGCACAGAACATTAAAGATAAGAAGCCTGCTGGATACGCGTTCGCTGCGTGCCATGTTAAATGCGGCGTGAGGTTACAGATCATTTTCTGTAAGGCCGGCCATCTTCATCAGGTGCCGCAGTAACCCCGTCTTAATCGTTTGGTTGCCGTGAACGGGAACGGACAGCCTGACATCGCTTTCAGCTTTCCCGTAGATGTGGTGGCTGCCCTGCACGCGCAACAGCGACCAGCCATGCCGCTCAAGGACTCTGGCGAACTCCTTGCCGGAGACCGACTTCATACCGCGATTTCCAGCACGCGGTCATTCCCGGCGAGTTGCGTGGGCGACACATCAACGGATAAACACCCTTCGACGGCCTCATAAAGATTGCTGAGCAGTTCCTCAAAAGTGTCGCCTTGAGTGGCGCAGCCCGGTATGGCAGGGACTTCCGCCCAATAGCCGCCTTCTTCTGCTTCGTGAACCACCACTTTAAGCTTCATACTCCGAGTATACGTTCGGCCGTGGTTAGAGGCGAGCAGCTAACTATGAATCACCGCCGTGCATCGCCGCCCCGCGTTTCGCGTCCGTCATTCGACTTAAACCAACGACTGCACGGCCTCTTCGCTCAACACGCCGTGCGCGCTCTTGGCGTGATCGAAGATGCGCGCGACGCGCTCCTCGGTAGCCTCGATACCGCGCGATTCGAGCCAGTAGACGACGTTTGACTTACCGCTCATCGGACCAACCTCGATCACCTGCCGCATCCCGAAGAGGGCGGCCGGCACGCCCGAATAGACGAGATCGGCCAACGCGCTGTCGCCTTTCTTGTAACTCTTAATGACCGCCGCCGCGTGGACGCCGGTGGCGGTGCGGAAGGCGTCGCGCCCGAAGACAGGGTAGTTGAGCGGGATCGCCCAATCGCAACTTTCAGAGGCCGCCGCGCAATAATCTTTCAACTTCGATAAGTCGTTGTCGATCCAACCCATCAGCTTGAGGTTGACGAGCAACTGGTCCATCGGCGTATTGCCGACGCGCTCGCCCATGCCGAGCGCCGAGCCGTGAACTTGATCCGCGCCGCCCTCAATCGCCGCGATGGAGTTGATCACGCCCAAGCCGCGATCCTGATGGCCGTGCCAATCGAGCCGCACCAATTCGCCCTGCTCTTCGATAATAGATTTGACAAAGCGGACGACCGCGCGCGCGCCATCGGGCGTCGAATGCCCGACCGTATCGCAGACGCAGACGGCGCGCGCGCCGCAACGGATCGCCGTCGTGTAAAGCGCGCGAAGCGTTTCGGGATCGGCGCGCGTCGTGTCCTCTGTGACGTACATCACCGGCAAGCCTTCGCTGACGGCGAAAGTAACGGCGTCTTCCGTCAGCCGCAGCAGCTTATCGAGCGTCCAGTCCTCGGCGTAGAAGCGCACCGGCGACGAGCCGATGAAGGTACAGGCTTCGATGGCGATGCCAGCGCGTTGGGAAATATCAATGATGGGCTGGATGTCGTTGCGGTGCGTGCGCGCGGCGCAGTTTGGGCGAATCCGCAGCTTCTGCTCGACGATCTCGCGCGCCAATTTTTCGACGCCCGCCGCGTGCGTCCCGCCCGCGCCCGGCAACCCGATGTCCGCCGTGTCGATGCCGAGATCGTTCATCAAGTGGAGCAGTTCCAGTTTCTTCTCGACTGGCGGCTCGCACACCGAGGGCGACTGCAAGCCGTCGCGCAGCGTCTCGTCGTCAAAGCTAATGGGGCGGCCGGGCGCGGGGGCGGCCGGATCAATTTGGTTCCAGTCGTAAATCAACTCACTCGCGGACATACTTTTACACCTCAACTGTTCGGGAAAATCTCGCGCACGCTTTCGGCATGTTAGGCGTGCGGGAATTACAACAAGCGGCGGAGTCCGGTGTCAAGCGCGCCACTTTACCGGCGCGCGAGCGTTACGGTGTATGATGTCGCGCCTTTTAATTTTGAAGATGGGATTTATTCAGACGTGGAACAATTTACCGCTCAGGGCAACGACGAGCACCTGAGCATTCTGCACCGCACGACGCCCGGCTGGATCGAAGTGATTGCCGGTTCAATGTTCTCCGGCAAGTCCGAGGAACTGATCCGCCGCCTGCGCCGCGCTCGCATCGCGCGCCAGAAAGTGCAAGTCTTTAAGCCGAAGATCGACGTGCGTTTCTCGCACGATCACATCGTCTCGCACTCCGAGATGCGCCACGAATCGTCGGTCGTCGAGACGGCGCAAGAGATACTGGAACGCATCGAAGCCCATACCGACGTGGTCGGCATCGATGAAGGGCAGTTCTTCGACACTGACCTCGTCGCCGTCGCCAACGAACTGGCGCGGCGCGGTTTGCGTGTCATCATCGCCGGACTCGATCAGGACTACACCGGCCGCCCCTTCGATCCGATGCCGCAACTTTTAGCCATCGCCGAGTACATTACCAAGACCCACGCCATCTGCGTCCGCTGCGGCCAGCCCGCCAACTATTCGCAACGCATTGTCGAAGCCAACGCCCGTGTCGTCGTCGGCGCCGCCGACTCCTACGAAGCCCGCTGCCGCCGCTGCTTCGTCCCCCACGCCGACGCGCCGACTACATACATCGAGTCTCCTGACTAAGCCACTTCCCGCGCATCTAACGGCAACCGCATGACGTCCTTACTTTCGCGCCGTTGCCTCTTTGCGTGAGCATCTTGCCCTCACGCAAAGGCGCATCGACACGAGGAAGATTTGTGACGTAGTCCGCCGACACCCCTCCGGCAGGGCGACGCTTTGAAGCGTGGACAGCGTCCGACGCAAGAATTTTCCGCCGTCCTCGTTCAACGCGATGAAACCCCAGACGTGTTCATTGTTGTCACGTTGTCAATTGAGGAGTATCGAGATGAAATCGCAAATGCTGATCAAGGCTTTGGGAGTTATTTTGCTGGCGGTCGGCGTGCCGCTCGCGTTGATTGCCGGAGCGTATCGCACGCGTCCCGCCGGTCGGACACAGACAGGACGGCAGGTGGTAGCCGGCGACTACAAAATTTCCGGCCCCTATACACACAACAACCTCGCGGTTTTTCTCATTCATGGCACAGACAAGCTCGGCGGTAAATCTTTTCTGACGCTGCAAGAAGCGCTCAAGCAAAAGAAGGTCATCGTTTATGAAACGCAGTCGGTTAACGAGTTGGCGATTGAAAACTTGTCGCGAACCGAAGAGGTTTACGTCCAGTCGGGCGACATCGTGAAGGGCGGGCAGCAGGATCGGATGCTGGGCGTCGATCTGGTGGTGCCGCCGCGTTCGGGTAAGATTTCGATTGCCGCCTTTTGCGTCGAGCAGGGTCGCTGGGCGAAACGCGGCACCGAAGAGTCCACGAAGTTCACCTCTTCGACCGAGCGCGTGGCGACCAGAGACTTGAAACTCGCGGCCAATAAGACGAGATCGCAAAGCGAAGTGTGGAGTAAAGTCGCGGAAGCGCAAGGCAAGTTGAGTGCGAACGTGGGAAGGCGCGTCAACGCCCCGGCCTCGGATTCGAGTTTCCAGTTGACGCTCGAAAATAAACAGGTGCAAGAGACGGCCGACGCTTACGTCCGAGCACTCTTGCACATCGCCGACGGGCGGACGGACGTGATTGGCTACGCCTTCGCGATCAACGGCCAACTCAACAGCGCGGACGTTTATGCCGCCAACACGCTCTTCAAAAAGCTCTGGCCGAGTCTGTTAAAGGCCAGCGCCGTCGAGGCGATTGCCGACCGCCGACAAGATCATAAGTTCGCGCCCGTGTCCGCCGCGGACGTGAGCGCGTTTCTCAACGACGCCGAACAGGGTACGGCCTCCGCGAAGGACGTGACGAAGCGCATCCACCTTGTCACGCGCGAGAGCCAAGTCAACATCCTCTTCGAGACCCGCGACCGCGCCGGCAAGGGGCCGTGGCTGCACAGGAGCTACATCAAGAAGTAAGATTTAGAGGTCAGAGGTGAGCGGTCAGAGGTGAGCGGTTAGTGCATAGCAAACTGTTTTGCCTAGCCGCTGACCTCTAGCCTCTGAGTCGTCCCAGCAATCTTTCGGCCTCCTCCCTTGTTTTGTGCTATTCTCTCCCTTGTTCATTCCCCTGCAACTGAATATCCCGCATTACCTGACTTTGTTTGAAGAGGAGAGGATTGCTATGCGCGCATGTCACAAAGCAAAAATTTTGGGCGGCGGTGTCACCCTCTTGCTGGCCCTCGCGGTCGCGGGCTGCCAACAAGGTGCGGTCACGGAGACCGCCAACACCAACACTAATGCGACGACGGCTAACGCCAATGTCAATACGAACAGCAACGTCAATACCAACGCCGCGCCAGCGTCAACCGCGATGATCGAGACGCGCGAGCCGGAGCGGTATCGCGCTAACGTCGTCTTTACACAGGCCGAGGTGAGCGGTTCGGCGCAGCAGAAGTCGGCGTCGCTGCCGCAGATTCAGGTCGCTCGTAGCGGCGCGGATCGGCGGTATGCGATTAATTTGCCGGCTGTCGGCGAGGTGATCTTTCTGGATCGCGCCGACAAGCGTTACTTAGTGCTGCCGAGTCGCAAGCAGTATGTGGAGTTGTCGAAAGAGATGACCGGCTTCGATGTGCGCTCGCTGACGCCGGGGCAGATGGTCGCGCAGTTGCAAAAGCAACCGGGCATGACGCGCGTCGGCGACGACACGGTTAATGGTCGCGGCGTCGTCAAGTACCGCTACGCGACGACGGCACAGACCGGCACGCAGGCCGGCGACGTGCAGAGCGAGAGTTTCATCTACGTGGACAATGAGACTGGGCTGCCGCTCAAGGTTGAAGGCTACGGGCAAGCGAGCGGCAACGTGCGGGGCATGTCGAGCGGCAAGGTCACGGTCGAGATGCGCGACATCCAAACCGAGGTCGAGCCGGCATTGTTCGAGTTGCCACAAGGCTACACGCAGATCACGCAGGATGAGATCAAACAGCAATTGCAAATGCTGTCCGGCCTCTTCCAAGTACTGATGAGCAACATGAACGCGCAGGGCAACACGACTCCGAGCGGTACGCCGGCCAGCACGCCCGCGACCGCCACGCCATCGCCAACCGCGAGCGCATCTCCGTCGGCCACCGTGCGCTGATCGCATGAGAGTGACGCTCTCAAGTTGAGACTCACGCAAAGGCGCAAAGACTGAATTGTTTTCTAGGCGCCTTTGCGCCTTTGCGTGAGTCTGCTTGGGCCTGCGCCTTCAACGCGAAAGGACTTCAAATGAAATACTTGCTTGTTTTAGTGGTCGGAGCGATCATCGGCGCACTGCTGGCGCTGTATTTCTTCGTCGGCGCGCCGCGCGTGAAAGAGACGCTGCGGGCTGGCGCGCCGGTGCAAGCGCCCGAAGCGGCGGGCGATCCGCCGGGCACGGCCGTCCTGACGCTCGACGAAAAATTCTTCGACGAACTACTCGCGACTATTTTTAAGGAAATGCCGCCGCCATCCTTCAAGCTCGGCGCGCTCGAAGGGGACCAACCAGCGGTTCCGCCGACGGGAGTGCGCTTCGTCGCCGCTCAGGACAGCAGCGGCTGTCAGAATCAGGTCGTGTTGCAGCCCGAAGGCGGCGGGGCGCGGACGAGCGTCAAGCTGGCGAACAACCAGATCGTCGCACCGCTCGCGTTCAGCGGCAGCTACAACGTGCTGGGCAACTGCACTAACTTTCGCGGCTCGGCGCAAGCCAACATCGCGCTCTCTTTCGATCAGGCGCAGCAAACGCTCTCCGGCCAACTCAACGTCGAAGGCGTCAACCTCGAGGGCGTCCCCGTCATCCTGAGCGGCCCCGTCACGGCCTTCGTGCAGAACGCGATCAACCAGCGCGTCAATCCGCTGACGCTGTTGCGCGGCTCGCAGCTTTCGCTCAACGTGCCGGTGCAGTCGAGCAACGCGGCGCTCCGGGCGCAGGCCAAAGACATCCGCTCCGAAGTCAAAGACGGCGCGCTCCGTCTCCATATTACCTACGACTTCAGCGGCTCAACGGGCAGCGGCGGCCAGCCGACGGCCGCGCCACCACAAAGTTAATCACCCTCAGAACGGTTTTTAGAATCAGTGTTTGTAACTTAAATTCTTAGCGCGTGCTGGCTAGCATTTGTCGTGATGATGCGTCACGAAAATTCCACGAGCTAAGATTACAAGGTACGGGTGCTATGATTGCCATGATTGAGCAGTTCAGCATAACGGATGAGGCAAGATAAATTTCTATGTCTTCTGAAACTCAACGCACCATACTTGTGGTGGAAGATGATGCCTCCACACGTGACTTCTTTTGTTCTCTGTTTCGACTCCAAGCTTACAATGTAGTCGAGGCGCAGAATGGCAAAGAAGGTATCTTGGCGGCGTCGCGCGCGCACCCAGACCTGATCGTAATGGATTTGGCGATGCCCGAAATGGATGGAATAGAAACTGTGCGGCGCATCCAGCAAGTGCCCAAACTAGCCGGCATACCCGTTTTCGCTGTCAGTGCTTATGGCATTGGCGCTGTCAAAGCAGATGCCATCGCTGCCGGGTGCAAAGAGGTGTTTGATAAACCAGTTGATATCGACCTGCTGGTGAAAAAGATCGAAGAAGCCTTGCGCGTTGACCCTTCACCTGAGGCCTTGCCAACGGAACAAAGAAAATACTTATTCGCCAGAAAAGTAGAGCGCGTGCAGACCGCAATTCCTATCGATTGGGGGTTAACTGAAGCGTGTAATCGCCATGGCACGATCACCAGCTTAAGCATCAACGGATGCCTCATTCAAACCGACATGATTGAGCCGCTTTACGGTCAGCCCATCTTTATTCAGTTAAAACTGCCGAACGAGAAATGGCTGTCCCTGCAAAGTGAAGTACTTTACTATCTGAGGGGAGCGGGTTTTGCGGTAGAGTTCAAGGAATTGAGTGCCGATAATGAGGCGGTAATCACACGGTTAGTAGAGCAACGCCGCCAAATAAAAATCATGTCGTAAGAAAGAGTTACTAGAAGCCACCTCAAGAATCATTCTGACCGAAGCAGAGGGCAGTTTCCTTGAGTGTTTTCAAGCGTGCGTCAGCGGCTTCGTATTTTTGAGATAGCTTCTAGATTCTGTAATGGAAGTTCGTAGTTTTTGCCCGTAACCGCTTCCATCAAATTTGAAATTTCAGATTACAAATTTGCAGCGGCGCAAAGATGAAGACTCACATTACAAAGCACATGTGCGAATAACTCTACCCTGACACATACAATTGACGCAGTACAGATAAACGAGAAGCCGCGCCTCATCTTCCCAAACTGTGCCACTATTAACGAGTGAAGAACTGACGACACGCCTTACTTATCGACCGTGCTGAGCGCGCTGATCGCAGGGCCGTTGAGGACGTGGCCGTCCGTGGGCGCAAAGCGCGAGCCGTGGCAAGGGGCGCTCCGCCTCCACATCACCTACGACTTCAGCGGCTCAACGGGCCGGCCGGCCGCGCCCGCGGCGGCGCCGCAAAGTTAATCAACTTCGGGAAGGCAACAGGTTCGTCTGCGGCTGCGCCGCCGTCTGAGGGAGGGCTTCGCCTCACCAGTTGAACTGACGCGGAAGTTCCTCCGCACCTCCGGAGTCTTGAAATCTTTCAGTCCGTCTTCGCTCCAGTCGTATTGCGCCAGATAAATGGAGAGTTATTCTGGATTTCTACCGGCTGCCTCGAACGGTAACCACAACCGCCTCGTCGGCCTCAGTCGTCGTTTGCTGAATCCTCAAACTACTGCTTGAGAACGTTTCTTCGTAAAGCTGTTTACGACCGACAAAAGCCAGAAAGCCTAAGGTCGGCTGAGGCGGCAGTTGCGGGCGCTGGGAGGATGCATGGGCGATGACAGGGAAGTTATGGCGGTATTCGATCTCGTCGGCGAGGACTGTAACTGAGCCGGCATCGGGTTCGGTGAGTGCCGACCGGAGAAAGCTCTTGGCAACGTCGCGGGCGAAGATGCCGTCCTTGTGGTCATCCACAAAAGGTTTGGCGAGCGACAGGTGGAGGGCGGCGATGCGATCTTGTTGGTCGAGCACTGCGTCGAGCTTTACCAAGCTGCGAAACTTCTCGCCTTCGGGCCTGAAGCTAATGACGGTGTTCCCGCTCTCGTCTTTCGCCGACCCGACTTCGACGAGTGAGAACCAGTGGAATAGCTAAGCTTGCTTCGCATCTTCGATGCGCTCCCAGCGAAGACTGCCACGTTGCATCCCGCCATAGCCCAGCCAGTTGTTAATGGCTCCCCACAGCCTACTCACCGATTCCTCCCACGCTTTGCCGCCGCCGTGCGAAGGATTGCTGCGCACAGATAACTGTCGGCTTGGCCGACACTCGCACGCCGAATCCGAGCTATACGCTTAACCCTTTTCCCGGATGCTCCGCCAGTCGCCGTTGAGAATAAAGCTCGCCCAGAAGAACGGATGCTGCCTCGTCTTCCGTCGCAGAAATTCCAATTGCACCTGCCGCAAAGCCTCCGTTCGCCCTTCGCCGGACTGTAGCCGCCGGTAGTATTCGATGATGACTTCGCCAGTCGCCGTGTCGTCCACTTTCCACAGCGTCATTATTTGGCTCTCCGCTCCCGCCAGCAC
>JACCRA010000580.1 GCA_013813825.1 Pyrinomonadaceae bacterium
CGACATGCGGACGGCGGCGGCGACGTTGACAAGGCCAGCGCCCTGCGTGAGCACGTTGCGGGCTTTGGTCGCGAACGTCTGGCCGGGCAACTGCTGCGCCGTGCGCACAAGTGCGGCCTTGACGAGCGACGGGGTGAGCGAGCGGTTAGCTTCGAGCATCAGCGCGACGGTGCCGGCGACCACCGGGGTTGAGAAAGACGTGCCGGAGTATTTGAAGTAGGCGTTCGGCATCGCGCCGGCGTCGGCGGATTGCTGCACGCGGTCGGGAGTGGTCGTCGGCATCGTGGCGTTCGGCTCCTGCGACATCGCGGCGATGACGTGGCGGCCGGGGGCGACGAGGTCGGGCTTGGCGAAGCGGTCAATCTGCGTTGGTCCCTTAGACGACCACTCGGCGACCTGATCATCCGAGCGACGAATCGTGCCGCGCGAGTCGGTCGCGCCGACGGTGATCACGTAGGGGCTGTTGCCGGGGCTGTTGATGCTGCCGAAAACTAGCCGGTGCATGGGATTGCCATTCGCATCGTAGCCGACGATCTCATCAGTCCGTCCGTAATTGCCGGCGCTGGCGACAACCACGATCCCCGCGCGGACAGCTTCCGCAACAGCGCGGCAGAGCGGATCCAAGCGGTGCGACTCGCGCACGGGAGCGCCGAGGCTCATGTTGAGAACGCGAATCTGGTAACGCGCGCGGTTGGCGATGGCCCAGTTGACGGCCTGCAAGACGTTGCTCGTCGAGCCGGTGCCGTTTTCGTCGAGAGCGCGTAGGTCAACGAGATCAGCTTCGGAAGCGATGCCGGGGCCGGCTTCCGCATAACCGCGAGCTGCCGCGCCGTTGCCGGCGGCCACACTCGCCACGCCGGTGCCGTGACCGTTAGCGTCGCCGCTCCGCGCGCTGCCGGTGAAATCGACGTGCGTTAGAACGCGCGAGCGACCATTGCGGTTTTGCAAGTCAGGATGCGCGTCGCTGATGCCGCTGTCGATTACGGCGATGGTCACGTTCTTGCCGGTCACGCCGCGCGCCGGCGACAAACCGGCCTGCGCCAAAGCGGCACCGGAAGTTTCCCGCGTCAACTGCATCGACGCCTTCACCGGGCGGTCTGGCGTGACGTATTCCACATCGTCGCGTTCGGCAAGCGCCGCAATCTCTTTGGCCGGGAGGTCAACGACGACCGCATTGAGCGTCTCGAAGCTTTGACGCTTAATGCCGCGCGCACGGGTAATCGCGCCATCCTGCGCTTCCGTGGGGCGACCTTTGGTCTGGATGATGACGCGCGTCACCGCGTTGGAGTTGGTCGCAGTCGGTAACTCGGGAGAAATCTTCCGGTTGCGTTGTGCGGCACGTTGCGGTTGCGGTGCTGCTTGTGCGTTGGAAGAGAGAGGGGCGAGAGAAACGAGTAAGCTCAGAGCGATACAAGCGGATGTCAGACGGTGCAGCATTTTAGTTCCTTCCTTCTTATGCCGGCATCTCTAAGGTTCGTAATCCTTAAAAAAGCGCCGCAGTGGAATTTCAAACAAAACTTTTTAGAGTTGAAGCCGGGATCGTTGATGGAGTAATGCCTCGCCGGTGAGGCTGCGGGCATTGGCCCAAGAGTAAAGGCCGCTTTGAACTCTTCCGACCTCATCATCCATCAACGATCTGCCTTTGCTCATTACAAGAGCTATGCCACCTGCTGACTAATCTCCTGCGATCATCTAAGTGAAGAAATAATGCGAGTTACGGCTTACTCATGGAAAAGCGAGGGTGGCCGCTACTTGTCGTCGAATTGGATACTGAATATCCAATCCTAAGTGCCGCGCAACTGAAATCTGGAATTTTGCTAAGGAAAGACGAGGAAAAGCGGGTTACGCCAAGGATTGGTTATCAAGTATACAGTGAATACAAGGTATCCAATGAAGCGGCTTTGCACAAAAAGTCGCCAAAACGACCCACTTTGCGGGACTTTTTGTGCAGGATGCGTTTCTGCACAAAAAGTCGGTCTGCACAAAAAGTGCCTTAGTGCTACTGGGTCTTTGTTTCTGCACAATCTTGCTG
>JACCRA010000596.1 GCA_013813825.1 Pyrinomonadaceae bacterium
GTCCTGTTTTAACAGACGGCGCTGACCCGGCTTGAGCATTAACATGGGTTTGTCAGATTGCTTAACGCTCTATAGTCCCGCTTCCTTTACCACGAACTCAGGTGTCGCCGGCTCGCCGCGAAAGAACTCGTCGCGCTTCCCCGCCGTCAGCGCCCATCGGTGCAGCCACGAGATGCCGCCCGTGCCCGTGAAAGTATCCGCCGAGTCATAGGCTGTGTCCTGTAGAGCATCATCCAATGTGATAAAGCTGTAGCCACGTCGGAGCATCATATCCGCCAACTCGTCGAAGCAATCGGCGTTCAAGAGATTGGCATGAAGCAGCAGCACTTGCTTGGTCTCTCTGCCGAACAGCGCGATTGACTGCCGCTCGTAATAATCGAAATACGATTCCATGTAAGGAACGTAAGCCGCCGCGATCCGTGTCGCCGTCGCCTCGTCGCCGCGCTCTTTAGCGCGCGCGTAAGCGGCGGCAAAAATCCAGTCTGAGTTGTCTATCGTGACGGGTGCAACGCTGTACCCGCGCTCCCGCAGAAATTGCTCGAACGCTCGTTTAGTCTCCAAATCGCGCCCGGTGTGCAGGAAGGGATGGCGGAAGTAGCGCAGAGGCATCTTTTTCTTGGCCAGCAGGTTGCGCGTCACGGATTCGCCGCGCAGTGCATCTGCCTGAAAAGCGGCGAGCGGCGTGGTGTGCAAGTCCAGATGAGAGAAGGTGTGGTTGCCGAGTTCGAGATCGGCGTCGAGCCACATACGAAGCAGCGAGACGCGGGCATCTGATTGTTCGCCGGCGTCGAGCAGTTTAATTTCATTAACGAAACCGACGGCGGGAACTTTGTAGGCGACGATGCTCCGCAACAAATCCGCCGTCATCTTGGTGTACGCCGTGTCGTCGCGGGGGGTGACCGAGACGAACGGCAAATCGTCGAAGGTGACGGCGACTTCACGATGTGTTGTTCGCCGTGCCGCACCCTTCCGCGGTTGGCGAGTCCATTCAACAACCGGCTCGACCCACTCTGGCAGAGGGCGGTACAAGATGCCATGACCGATGCCCAGTTTGAGGACAACCTCTTGGCGGCGGTTGACTCCCGTTGACTTATCGAAGAACGGTCGGCAAGTGGTCGCCCCGTCGTCCTTATAGTCGTAGATGGAGAGGATGTTGCCCCACAAATCTACTTTGAAGTTGCGGTAAATAGTTGAATTGCCGCACGCCGCCATAATGACATAGTTGACATCCCTGTTTTTGAGCAGCGTCGAAGTGATCGCTGCAATCGCGCCGCCGCGTGATGCGCCGACGACTGTGATGTTTTGCGGCGGCACTCCCGCCTTGAGCAGAATCTGAATCTGTGTAACGACCTTCGCGGCATAAACTTCGGGATTGGTCCCCTTCGGTCTGGCTTCACTGATGACAACAAAGCCACGATTGACGAGCGTCCGGACAATCTGCTCGTACTCGTAAACACCATAGCGCGGGCTCGTCGGGCGGATGCCTTCGTTTTCGACGATGAAGCCGTGCAGGTAGAAGAGATGTTTCGCCTGTCGGTCAATTAGTCGAGGTACGTCTTTCAGCCATCCGCCTTGCGAACTGTGCGCCGTCTGAGGATAACTAACGGCGGCAAGCGCCAGCAGCAACACACATGTCCATGAAGCCTGCCACGCGCGGCGGGTAAAACTATCGTTCATCGAGTTTGTTCCTCACAACAAATCGGATGGCCGGTTTAGCAAAACAATGCTACGGCGCGAAGTAGCCCGTCACGTCGGTGATGAAATTAGTAGAGGTCGAGGCGTAGATATTGAACGAGCCGGCGCTGCCTAATCTGACGGCGAAGGCGTTCGCCACGACCTGTCCCGGCACATAGTTCAGGTTCGAGACGGTCGGGCGAGACACCCCGCTCGGGTACAAGGTGATGAACCCGGCCGCGGCTCCCGGCACGTTGTTGACCACGGTCGCGTTGCCGAGAATGACCTGCGACGCCGCCGAGATGCCGCACACGGAACGCGCGGCTTGTGTGCGATCCGTGCCGCCGGTGAGCGGTGCGCCCGGCGTGACGCACGCCGGCTCGCCCGGTCGGGTGTCTAATAGACGCAACGGAGTTGCCAGCGAGTAATAAAGCAGCCCCGTCCCGTTAATGTCCGTCGCCTGATTACTGTAATAACCGGTGATGTCCACAACGAAGTCGGTGGTTGTCGCAGCATAAATGTTAAAAGCACCGTCGCCGCTGCCCAACGCGACAGTGAAGGCGTTGGGCACTACTTGTCCGGGCACATAGTTCAGATTCGACGCCGTGGGCTGCGTCGCTCCGTTGGGGAAGAGAGTGATGAACCCGGCTGCGGCTCCCTGCACGTTGTTGACTACGGTTGCGTTGCCGACAACGGCCAGCGCGTTCGTGGGAATCGTCGCCCCGCCGCAGTTGACGCGCGCGGGTTGGGTGCGCGTCAGTCCGCCAGCGAGCGGCGTGCCGGGCGTATCGCACGCCGGCTCGCCCGGTCGCGTGTCGAGCAACCGGACCGGGTTTGGCAGCGGGT
>JACCRA010000612.1 GCA_013813825.1 Pyrinomonadaceae bacterium
CAAATCCTCCGGCGTCCCGACGCCCATCAAATACCTCGGCTGCTCCGCCGGCATCCGAGGCGCGAGCCGCTCGATCACTTCGTACATCACCGACTTCTCTTCGCCAACGCTCAAGCCGCCAATCGCGAACCCGTCAAATCCGATCTCGATTGTTCGCGCTAAACTCTCCCGCCGCAGATCGTGATGGGCCGCGCCCTGCACGATTCCGAACAAAGCCTGCTCCCCGTTCACGGCCGCGTGCTGCTCGACGGTTCTGCCTGCGTCCGCGCCCTCACGTTGCAACTCGTCGAACCGCGCCCGCGAGCGTGCTGCCCAACGCGCCGTCAGTTCCAGACTGGCGCGCGCTTCTTCGTGCGTCGCCTCGCCCCGCGCGCATTCGTCGAAGGCCATCACGATATCCGAGCCGAGCGCCGCCTGCACTTCCATCGACACTTCCGGCGACATGAACCGCGTGCTCCCGTCCAAGTGCGAACGAAACTCGACGCCCTCCTCTGTCAACTTTCGCAACTCGCCGAGGCTCCAGACCTGAAATCCGCCCGAATCCGTCAGTAACGCTCGCTCCCAACCCGTAAAACGATGCAGCCCACCGCACGCCCTGATCACCTCCGCGCCCGGCCGCAGCCACAAGTGATAGGTGTTGCCCAAAATGATCCGCGCGTCCAACTCCGCTTCGAGCCACTCGAAGCGCATCCCCTTCACCGTCCCCGCCGTCCCGACCGCCATGAACACAGGCGTCTCAATGAGTGCCCGCCGCGTCTGCAACAGACCCGCGCGTGCCTCGCCGTCTTGCGCGACCACTTGCCAATCAATCGGAGTTTTGCCCATGAATCAGAGTTGAAAGAAGTTCTAAAAGCATGTTACGCATTTTCTCGTAGAGCGCGAGCCGTTCGTATAAGTCGGGCGTGTTGAGTTCGTCGATTTGCCTTTCGAGTAATCTGTACTGTGGATATTCTTCAAAGAAACTCGTGGTAAGACTCGCTTGAATTTCTTGAAGTATCTCTTTGGTCAATTTCAACAGTCTCCGTGAGTTGCTGCAAAATCCGGCAACATTCAAGAGACACATATCTAAATCAGGAATTAAGTTTCTGAATTGCTCGTCGTTATTTTGAAGCAAGTACCGACAATCATCGTTAAGGAAACGGCCAGCGATCCTCTTCCTCATAGTAAAAGGCGCACTTCATCAACTAACTCTTGGGCTATAGCATGAACCATGAGGTTTTCATTCGCAGCTATTTCTTTCTGCGCTCTCGCTTGTGCCGCTCGATGATGCGGATCGGCGTGGCGAAGAAGTCGAACTCTTCGCGAAGGCGATTCTGTAAATATCTTTCGTAGGAAAAGTGAATGCCGCCACGACCGCCCGCCGTGAAGACGACGAAGCGGGGCGGGCGCACGCCGATTTGCGTGACGTACTGGACGTGGAGGCGCGACTGTCCGCCTTTGACCGGCGCGGGCGCGGTCGGGGCGCGCGGGCTGTCGATGGCGCGCTCGAAAAAGTCGTTGAGTTGTGAGGTCGAGACGCGGTGATTACGCGCGCGGTTGGCGTGCACGGCGAGCGAGAGCAGGCGGTTAACGCGCTGGCCGGTCAAGGCCGAAAGTGTGACGACCGGCGCCCAGTCGAGAAACTTCATCTTGTCGCGCAAGTTGCGCTCAAACTCGAACGGCGTCCCCGTCTCTTTGTCCGGCACGGCGTCCCATTTGTTGACGGCGACGATGATTGAGCATCCGGCATCGACCGCGTAGCCCGCGATGTTTGCATCAAGAGCCGCGACGCCTTCCGTTGCATCGATCACGACGACGGCCACGTCCGCCCGTTCCAGACTTCGCCGCGCCATCAAGACCGCGAGCTTTTCGGCCATCAGCTCGGTCTTGCCTTTGCGCCGGATGCCGGCCGTGTCGATCAGGCGAAAGCGTTGGACGCCTGTTTCACCCTCCGCGCCGTCGCCTTTCGTTTCGCCGGCCTCCGCGCCGAGCATCTCAGCCGGCACTTCCAACAAGGTATCGACGGTATCGCGCGTCGTCCCGGCAATCGGCGAGACGATGACGCGCTCCGCGCCAAGCAGACGGTTGAGCAACGACGACTTGCCCACGTTCGGCCGCCCGATGATCGCCAGACGAATCTCCCGCGAGGCATTCGGATCAGCCTCACTCTCAACTGCCGGGGTCAGACGCTCGACGACCGCATCGAGCAGTTCGGCGACGCCGTCGCTGTTCTCGGCCGAGAGCGGGATCACGTCGTCAAAGCCGAATTGATAAAACTCGCCGGCGTCGGCTTCGAGCCGCGTCGCGTCCGTCTTGTTGGCCGCCACCAGTACCATCTTCCCGGTCGAGCGCAGCAGCCGCGCCAACTCTTCATCGAGCGGCGTCACGCCCGCGCGCACATCCACCACCCAGACGAGGACCATCGCCTCGTCGATGGCGGCCTCGGCCTGTTTCAGAATGTTGGATGGGATGATCGCGTCGTCGTCGGGCACGATGCCGCCCGTGTCCACCAGTGAGAAACGCCGCCCGGCCCACTCCGCTTCGCCGTAAATGCGATCTCTCGTGATGCCCGGCTCGTCACCGACGATGGAGCGCCGCTCGCCGACCAACCGGTTGAACAAAGTCGATTTACCGACGTTCGGCCGTCCAACGATTGTCACCAATGGCAAAGCCGCCGCCGGCTCTCTCGCTTCCTGTTCGGGATTAGTCATCGCTCAATGATGCTGTGATTGATGCTCTTTTTCAAGACAAGGCGGAAGGCGATGCCTCTCTTCCCACGCTCGTCCTTTGCAGTTAGAATCTCCCCGCTCTCGTATCTTTCCCTCACTTTAGCTTTAACAAGATGAACTGGCCTTCATCATTGACACGTTTCTGGAAGCAGCCGCGCCCCGCAATGGCAGACGAAGAAAAGGGGACCAGTCCGCGCCCGGCGACGCCGGTGGCGGCGCACCTCGCGCTCGGCGCTCGGGGCGAGCGGCTGGCCGCCGCGTATCTCACACGCGCCGGCTATGAACTCGTCGCCGCCAACTTCCGCCTGCCCGTCGGACGCAACCGGCGCGGGGCAGTTGTCCAAGCCGAAATCGACCTCGTCGCTTACGAAGGCGACACGCTCTGTTTCGTCGAAGTCAAGACGCGCGCCTCCGACTGGTTCGCCGCGCCTGAAGCCAATGTCGATCTCCGCAAGCAACGCCAGATCAGCCGCGCCGCGCGCGCCTATCGCCGCACGTTCGGCATCGCGGGCGAATCGTACCGCTACGACGTGGTGAGCGTGATCGTGCCGCCGCCCACAGGTAATCAGCCCGAAGCCATGCCGCGCGTCGAGTTGTTAAAAAATTTTTGGACGGACGCGAAGTTTCGCAAGCGCAGATGGCGGCAGGACTACGGCGCGCCGGATTAATTGCGCCACGAAAGGGCGAGAGTTGGGTGCGCCACGAAGGACTATGTTATTGCATTAATGAGGTTGAGCCGCGATGCGGTCTTTTGAAAGCAGCGATCTCAAATTTGAGATCGCTGCTTCTTTCATTCAACGCCATTGCCCTTCAATTCCCCGCCTTCTCCACTTTCACGCGCGGGCCGGCGTTCTTCACGTGCTTGTCGAACCAGTTGAGCATTTCGTAAAGCGTATGCTCGGTCGATTCGCGCGCCGCATAGCCGTGGGATTCGAGCGGCAGCACGACGTAACGGACAGTGCCGCCCGTCCCGCGTAGCGCCTGATACATGCGCTCGGATTGAATCGGGAACGTGCCCGTGTTGTTGTCGGCCTCGCCGTGGATCAAGAGGATCGGCTCTTTGATCTTGTCGGCGACCATGAAGGGTGAGACCTTAATATACATCTCCGGTGCTTCCCAGAGAATACGCCGCTCGCTTTGGAAGCCGAACGGCGTCAAGGTGCGATTGTACGCGCCGCTGCGCGCGATGCCGGCGCGGAACAGATCGGAATGGGCAAGCAAATTGGCCGTCATAAACGCGCCGTAAGAATGACCGCCGACGCCGACGCGCTCCGGATCGGTGACGCCCATTTCGACGGCTTTATCAATCGCCGCCTTCGCGCTCGACACGATCTGTTCGACGTAAGTGTCATTGACCTTTTCCGGATCGCCGACCACCGGCATCGTCGCATTGTCTAAGACGGCGTAGCCGTGCAGCAGGAAGAAGAGATGCGAGGGACCATTGAGCGACGTGAACCGCTGCGTTGAGCCGGAGACTTGGCCCGCCGTGCTCGCGTCGTTGAACTCCAGCGGGTAAGCCCACACCACCGTCGGCAGCCGCGTTCCTTCTTTGTAGTTTGGCGGCAGGTAGAGCGTGAATGACAGAGGCACGCCGTCCGCGCGTTTGTAAGTCACCAACTGCTTCTTGATGGCGCGCAGTTGCGGCGTCGGGTCGGGGAAATTGGTGAGCGGCTTGACGGTCGTAGTGAAAGCAGCTTCGCCTTTTACCGCCGTCGCGTCCTCGCCCGCGCCGCTTAAGGTATGGATAAAGAAGTTGGACGGAGCAATCGGCGTCTCGCGCCGCGTGATGAACATCGAGCCATCGTCTTTCAACAACGTGACGACCGACTCGAAACTCTGCTTGTCGCTGCGGAACAATCGCGTAGCCTTTTGCGTCGGCAAGTTGAAGCGGTCGAGGAATGGTCGATCACCTTCGGACGACGCGCCGCCGCCCGCGAGGAAAATGTCATCACCGTTTTGCACGATCACGCGCTGACCGTTCGGCAACACGCGCGTCAGCGCCGTGCCGGGATCGTTGTAGCGATCTTGCACGCTACGGCTGAAGAGAACCTTGCCGGCATCGCCGGCGTTGTCCGCGTTAAGCATCCGCGTCGTTACCCAACGGCGGTCGCGGTCATAGTCGTTAATAAAAAGCAGCCCGCCTTTCTCGCCCCATTGCATCCCGGCGAAGCGGTGCTCGGTCTTCGTTAATTCGACGGGCGCGGCCGTGAACGGCGACTTCGACAGCAGGACGCGATCACGATGCGGCACCTTCTTTTTCGGATCGCCGTCGTCCAGAGCCTGTATCCAAACAAGCGTCGCCGACTCGGTCGGCCGCCACGCTAACCCGCGTGGACCAGTGATCACGCCGTCAATCGGCACTTGATCCGCGAGCGGCAAACTCGCCAGCTTATGGACCAGTTTCCCTTGCGTATCCCACACTTCGACCTCTTTCGGAAAATCCGAGAGCGGGTGCAGGTACGAG
>JACCRA010000658.1 GCA_013813825.1 Pyrinomonadaceae bacterium
TTCGGAAGCCAACTTAAAGAGTAAACATTCGGCTCTTAAAAATCATGGCGTCCCGTACGGGAATCGAACCCGTGTTACCGCCGTGAAAGGGCGGTGTCCTAGGCCGCTAGACGAACGGGACGCAAAAAGAAACTTATGCGGCAAATTGAACAACACACAAATTCAGTTGCCCAATTCGTTTGTAAAACTAACCCACAATCATGCACCTGTCAACCGCCGGGGCTTTTCAAGCCGCGCCCGTTCAAAGCCCATCTATGATGCCCTGAAGGATTGAAAAGCTGCACAAAAGAAGACGAAAAATTGATTAAGTTTGGGCAGAAAAGCACATTTAGAAGGACTTAAAAACTTCATTGATGCTTGTTATACAAAACTGACCTTGCGACTTCAAGTGCACCTTCGAGAACGGGGTCGCT
Source organism: Pyrinomonadaceae bacterium (assembly GCA_013813825.1). Taxonomy (GTDB): domain Bacteria; phylum Acidobacteriota; class Blastocatellia; order Pyrinomonadales; family Pyrinomonadaceae; genus JACCRA01. Next base: position 414 of record JACCRA010000658.1, read on the forward strand.
GATGCGATCAATTAGATTCCACTCAAGAGCTTCACGGCTCGTCAACGGTCGCGCGGTGAAGAACATCTCAAGCGCCCGCGCACGCCCGACGAGGCGCGGCAGACGCTGCGTGCCGCCCCACCCGGTAACGATTCCCAGATTCGCGCCGGGATGAGCGAACACCGCACCGCTTGACGCCACACGCGCATCACAGGCGAGCGCGAGGTCAAGTCCGCCGCCCATGCAGTAACCGTTAATCGCGGCAATGGTGAGTTGCGGAGCGTCGGCGATTTTTTGAAAGATTCTCTGACCGCGTTCGGCAAACTCTCGCGCCTTTGCAACATCAAGCGTCTGAAGTTCGCGTATATCTGCGCCAGAGGCGAAAACATCTTCCGTGCCTGTGAAGACGATTGCCTTCACGTTCGTTTGTTCGGCGATCTGTGATGTGGTGGCGTCTAACGCTTCAAGTATTGTTTGTGAGAGCGCATTGCGTTGGGCGGGACGATTGATGCGGATGATGACGACGGTTGCATCATGAATTTCGACGAGCAGGGAAGAGCGCGAATCTTCCGTTCTCGTCATGTGCGTGGACGCACGTTCTCGCGCAGGAATTTAACGATGTCTTCAGTCGATGTGCCGGGCAGGAAAACTTGCGCGATGCCCCCTTCTTTAAGACGCGGAACATCTTCCTGCGGGATGATACCGCCGACGAGCACAAGGCAATCATCCATCCCGCGCTCACGCAGAAGCCCCACGATGCGCGGGCAAAGTGTATTGTGCGCGCCGGAAAGGATCGAGATGCCAACTGCATCCACATCTTCTTGCAACGCAGCCGCCGCGATCATCTCCGGCGTCTGCCGCAGACCCGTGTAGATAACTTCCATGCCCGCATCGCGCAACGCGCGCGCGATCACTTTCGCCCCGCGATCATGTCCGTCGAGTCCGGGTTTAGCGACAAGCACACGAATTTTTCGTTCATTCATCGGCGGATGTACTGTGTGACCTAAATTTAGTCGAGCCAATTCTCTGCAAGCAAGTCGGGAATTTGATTGAAGTCCGATAAATTGCGCGTTAGTAGCACAGCATTGTTAACCAATACGACGGCTGCAATCTTTAAGTCCATCGTGCCGATGCGGATGCGCGCTTGTTGCAGGCGCTGAAAAGTTGCGGCGGCTTGATCGTCGAAATCGAACATCAGGCATCCACAAAAATCATCGAGATTGCTTCTCAAAAATTTGTAAGCCGTGATCTGCTTTTCAATCGTGCGGGCTTGCGCCGCAAATGAAAACCAACCGCGAGATTGCTCTTCGTAGTTGATGATTGTAGTAGCGATTTCTAACGGTTCGATTTTGTCGAGCCTCGCCGCAAGTTTATGCGCCGCACTGCCGCCGCGTCTGAGTGCGGTCAAGTAGTCGGTGTCGAGGACATACATCACTCGTGCTCTCTTTGAGATTCACGATACTCCCGCCCCAAACGCATTGCTTCATCAAAGTCAGAGTTGTGCTCGTATTTGCCTAACAGGTCGCGCCACCATTGTTTCTGTGAAAGAGCCGAATGACGCGCTGCAAGCTTGAGTCGGGCAACGTCGTCTTCGAGCATGGCAAGTCTTTCTTCGAGTTCCGCCGTTGTGACGCTGCTCATAATTTAAGTCCTTTTCGAGGTCTTGATGCCTCACGCAAACGATGCAGCCTGTGACCTATCTATTCCGGTTAATCTCTATCGTAACCGAAGTTCGTCGCCGAAATCTTCTTCATCATGCCGTCTACTTAAATCTTTATCCGGTTAGTGAATCACGCCGCTTATTTATGGCTGTCCGAAGCGACTACGATATTCCGTCGAGCTTATAAACCCGTTGACCTATCTACCGCCTCTTTGCTTTATGACAGTGGCCGTGGCGGAGATAACGAAACCTGTACCTGCAAGGATAAGGAGTGCCGGAATGACAAGCCTGCCGTTGAGAAAAGCGAACACGGCGAAGGCGAAGCTGACGACGGCAAGAAGTCCTAATACCCACCATTTTTGCAACATAATCACACTCTTTTCTCAAAGCGTTGAATCAAAACGCCGGTTCTTCATAGATGCCATAAACGTCGCGCAACGCGGAGCAGATTTCGCCAAGCGTGGCATAAGCGCGGACGGCTTCAATCGTCGCGGGCATCGTGTTGTCGTTCGCATGCGCCGCGCGCTTCAACTTCTCAAGTGCGTTGGCGACTGCGCCCTCGTCGCGGCGGTCGCGCACCCTCTGGAGTTTTTCAACCTGACGGTCGCGCACCGCTTCGTCAATGACGAGCACGGACATCTGCTTTTCATCTTCGATGCGATATTTGTTGACGCCGACAATCGTTTGCTCGCCGCGTTCGACCGCCTTCTGGTATTGATAAGCCGATTCTTGAATCTCGCGTTGCGGAAACCCCTTCTCTACGCTCTCGACCATGCCGCCCATCGCGTCAATCTTGGCGAAGTAATCCATCGCGCCGTCTTCCATCTTCTTCGTCAGCGATTCGAGGTAGTAGCTGCCGCCGAGCGGATCGACGGTGTTCACGACGCCCGTCTCTTCGGCGATGATCTGCTGCGTGCGGAGGGCGATCAATGCGGCTTCGTCGGTCGGGAGTGCGAGAGCTTCATCATACGCATCAGTGTGCAAGCTGTTTGTACCGCCTAACACTCCGGCGAGCGCTTGAATGGCGACGCGGACGATGTTGTTCAAAGGCTGCTGTACGGTAAGAGAGACGCCTGCGGTTTGTGTATGAAAACGGAGTTGCATCGTGCGCGGGTCTTGCGCATGAAAGCGTTCGCGCATCACGCGCGACCAAATTCTTCGTGCCGCGCGATACTTGGCGATCTCCTCGAAGAAGTCGTTGTGCGCATTAAAGAAGAAGGAGATGCGCGGCACGAATTCGTCAACCGAAAGTCCCGCGTCAACGCCCCATTGCACGTACTCGATTCCGTCGCGCAGGGTGAACGCGAGTTCTTGCAGGGCGGTCGCGCCCGCTTCGCGGATGTGGTAGCCGGAAACGGAAATGGGGTTGTATTTCGGAACGTGCTGTGTACAGAACTCGAATGTGTCTATGACGAGTTTCATCGCCGGGCGGATCGGGTAAATCCATTCCTTCTGCGCGATGTACTCTTTCAAAATATCGTTCTGAAGTGTGCCGGAAATCTTCTTCCAATCTGCGCCCTGCTTTTCGGCGACGACGAGGTACATAGCCAGCAAAACTGACGCGGGAGCATTGATCGTCTGCGAGACGGTGACGCCTTCGAGCGGGATGCCGTCAAACAAAGTTTCCATGTCGGCGAGGCTTGAAACAGCGACGCCGCACTTGCCGACTTCGCCTTCCGAAAGAATCGAATCCGCGTCGTAGCCCATTAATGTCGGCAGATCGTAAGCGACTGATAGTCCGGTCTGCCCCTGCGCCATAAGGTATTTGAAGCGCGCGTTCGTCTCTTCCGGCGTGCCGAAACCGGCGAACTGCCGCATTGTCCAGAGCTTGCCACGATAGCCGGTCGGGTGGATGCCGCGCGTGTAAGGAAATTCTCCGGGGAACGACGTGTCCTCTTCGTAATCAATCCCTTCGGTGTCAACGGGCGTGTAGAGACGCTCTACCGCGTCGAGCGAGACGGTCTCGAAACGCTCTTTGCTCTCAGGGCGTTTGCGCACCACCGGCTGGAGCGTCTCCTGTTCCCAACGCTCCAACGCTTCTTGCTCTTTTGAAGTAAGCTGTTTCGTTTCAGGCATGACTAGCGTTCTCTTTCGTGTGCGCTCGCGTCTCGCGCGAGGTGAGAAAATATGTCTGTAAAGTTATCATGTATTCAACTTAAATTCGATATTAGATGACGGTTAAACGAGTGTCAACCAACATCACAAAACGATGCACTGTGAG
>JACCRA010000703.1 GCA_013813825.1 Pyrinomonadaceae bacterium
CCCCGCGGCTCGAATACCGGCCCGGCAGGCAAGCGGCTTTTACTGCGTCCGCCCTGCTTACTGCGTGATGTGAATTTCCTCTTCCTTGTTGACGTGGCGCAGGAAATAGGCCACCGCGCACACGCACGCCACGACGGCCGCGCCGATGGCGATCCACAAATCGCTGTTCGTCTCAGTGCCGCGCGAAATCGCGAACAGGTAGAACTTGTACACCGCGAAGCCCGCGGCGATCAACCCGACGACCCAGTAAAGAATGTCGATGATTTTCATGCTGCACCTCAGGTGTTTGTCGTTGACTTAAGCTAACCAATGACTACTAGACGACGTTCGCCCTTATGGGCATTAACGATGCCGTGAGACTGACAATATAATGTCGGTTTTTTCCGCTTCGGTTATAACGGCGGTTATGTTACCGCCGCCCCGCGCGAGAATCAAGCAACTTTTGCGAAGCGCTGGCAGACGAAAGTGGCGACGACAAGTTTATGGCCGGCGTTTTTTGACGAAGAGCAGTGCGCGGGGCGGCGACTGATTGGCGACGGGCGAACTTTCAGAGAATCAATCGGCGGTCGCCCGCGCGGCGCGTGACTCGCTCGCGGTCGAGGTATTCCAGTAGCGGAATCGCGTACTTGCGCGAGATGCCGGCCAAGTCTTTGAACGCGGAAACATCGATCAAGCGTTCGGGCGTGTGCTGCGCCCCGTAGTCGCGCACGTCTCGGATCAGTTGATCGAGGGCGTGACGGTGAAAGTAAAGTTCGGCGGAGACGCGCACCAGCGCGCCAGCGTCAAGGAGCAGTTGGAGAATTCGGCGCGCGTGTTCGGGGCGGACGGGCGGACGGCTGTTCCCCGCTGCTGCGCGCGAGACGGCTTCCGCGAACGTCGGGGCGGCGAGCGCGGCGTCCCGGTAAATGCTTTCCAGACGCTCGCGCAACTGCTCGTCCTCCGCCGAAAGAACGAGACGATGTGCGGCGGTACGTACGACCTCGCGCTCGGAGGCGAGCGCGCCGGCGGCTTCCGCCTGCGCCAGCACGGCGCGAAAAACTTCATGCGCGGCGTGAGCGAACACTTTCTCGCGTAGCGTCTCGCGCGACAGGCCGCGCTCTAACGGCGCGCGCCGGTGGAACGATTCGACTTCAGCCACCGCCGCTTGCTCCAGCCGCGCGAAGACTTCGTGTTCGACGAAGACCCCATCGGCCTCGATCACCTCACCGCGCCGCCGGGCTTCCGCGATGGCCGCGTCTAATATCTCGTCACGCCAGCCGGTGCGCGCCGCCAGATCGGGGCGGCGCAACCCACTCTCGCCGGCCGCCGCGATCCACACGGCGAGTCGTCCGGCGTAATCGGCGTCTTGCAACTGTTGCAGATTTTCACGTGCCGCCGCGCGCTCGCGCCCGCCCCTATGCTTCGCGGCATGGGCGTCGATGATGGTTCCGCCCGCGACGGTGCGTTGCGGCGAGTAAGAGCGAATGATGAACCGCTCGCCGGGCAACGCGACGATGGGCGACTCCACACGCAACTGAACCAGACCGCCCGCGCCCGGCGCGATCTCGCCCGCCGCTTCCAGCACCTGCACGCGCGCCAATGCTTCGGCCGCGCCGAGATGCACGCGCACCCGCGCCCGCGAACGCAACGAACGCGGCGCGGATGGCAACACTTTTAAGCGCACGTCGATGATCTGCGTGGGCCGCAATTGCCCGGCGTGCGCCAGCACCATGCCGCGCTCGACGGCTGTGATCTCGACGCCGCCGAGGTTAATCGCCGTGCGCTGCCCGGCCCGCGCTGATGCGACCGCGCGGCCATGCACTTGCACTCCGCGCACGCGCACGCGCCCGCCCGCCGGCAACAACTCCATCTCGTCGCCCTCTTTGATTTCGCCCGCGACGAGAGTGCCGGTCACCACCGTCCCAAAGCCGCGCATCGTGAACGCCCGATCAACGGGGAGACGTGCCACCGTCTCGCCCGAACGCTCCGGCACACGCTCGGCCACTTCGCGCAACTGTTGCCGCAAGTCTTCGACTCCCGCGCCCGTGCGCGAACTGACGGCGACGACAGGAGCGTCAGCCAAAACCGATCCGCCGACGAGTTCGGCCACATCTAGATAGACCAGTTCGAGCAGTTCCTCGTCAACCACATCCGTCTTCGTGATCACGACGAGGCCGAGTTGGACGCCGAGCAGGCGCACGATGTCGAAATGTTCGCGCGTCTGCGGCATCACGCCTTCATCAGCCGCGACGACAAGCACCACCGCGTCGAGGCCGTGCGCTCCGGCGAGCATGTTCTTGACGAAACGCTCGTGGCCCGGCACGTCCACGAATCCGATTCGCACGTCGCCCAAATCCAGCTCGGCGAAACCGAGATCGATAGTGATTCCACGCCGTTTCTCCTCCGGCAAGCGATCCGCGTCCACACCCGTCAGGGCGCGCACCAACGAAGTCTTGCCGTGATCGATGTGGCCGGCGGTGCCGATGATGATCGATTTCATAAACGGGGGTCGGGTTATCGGGTGTCGGATGTTAGGAAAGACAGTTTTAACCGACGCCTAAACCCCCGACACTCGATACCTATTTAACAATCTCAAAATCAATCCACTGCGTCGCCGTGCGGCGTTTGCCTTCGCGGAGTTGGTCGGTGACGATGACTTGCAGGACGTATTCGCCGGGCAGCAAGTTGGTGCCGAGTTGGATGCGGCTGGAAACGCCGATGCGCTTGAGGTCGGTCTGCTGTTGGATGTCGATGGGGTTGACGTTGCCGCTGAAGACGGGTTGGCCTTCGCGGAAGAGGCGCGTCTGCGCGGTCAGTTGCGGCTGCCGGGTCGCTTTGTCGAGCTTCGCGTTATAGATCAGGTAAGCGAAGTCGAGGTACATGAAGCGGCGCAGGCGGCGGACGGCGGGGCCGGCCAACTGCTCGGATGGCGGCGGAACGTCAGCCGTGGTTGTGCCCGGCGCGCCGCCAGTGGGCGGGGTGTCCGAGTCGGCGGACGGCGCGGCGGCTTTCGCGTTCGCCGTCTTTGTCGTCGCCGCCGTCGTCGTTCTGGGGTCGAAGCCGTTGACGACGAGGCCGGAGAGCGCAAGGCGATCCTTCTTCAGGTCTGGCGCTTCGACGAATTGGCTGGCCGAGCCGACCTGTTCGCTGGCCGCATCGCGCACGGCGACGCGCAGTTGGTACGCGCCGCCTTTTTTGATGGGCAGGTTGAAGCTGAACACTAACCCGTTGCGGAGCACGTAGTCGAAGGTTTGACCACGGAATTGGAGCGTGTGGGTCACGCCGTTCTGTTCAACGATCTGGCCGTTGACGCCGTAAGCGATGCCCAGTACGTCGAGCATCGCCTTGTGCCAGCCGTCCGGTTCCTCCGTGAACTTCAAGTTGCGCGCGTCAACGTGCATGAGAGAATGCATATACGTCCCGATCTTCACGTCGCTCGCAAAAAGCGAGGTCAGCCGCACCGGAATCGTGCCCGCAGAGAACGGCGAAGTGATGGCGGCCAAGAGTTGTTCGTCGCGCGTGCGGCGCACGGGCCGCGCGTTCTCGTCCGTCACGCCGTAGAAACCGGTGCGCGTGCGAACTTTCAAACCCGGCCGTTTTATCTTGATCGCAAACTTGTGATACCGCCGGTCGAATGTTTCGCCCGCCGGGCGGTAGCCGATCAGGTAGTAACCCTTCTGATCTTCAAGAACGCGGCGCACGCCTTTGTTGAGATCGTTCGAGTTGGTGACGGCGAAACCGCCGGTCTCTTCCGCGAGGTAGCGCAGGCCGCTTTGCGTCTCGAATAAGCGATCACTGCGCTCGTTGATGCGCTGCGAAAGTTGTTCGGGGGTGAAGCCGGAGGTGTCGTCCGCCGCCGTCAAGCCGGTATAGACCAGCCCACGTGGGTCCAAGCTGTAAATGACAACGGAAGCGCGGTTCGCCAGATCAGTCAAGTTTCTCAGCGCGTGCCTGACACGCGAACTGTCCCCCTGCCCATCACGGTTGAAGAGAACAAAGCCGTCGGAGAAGAGGACGACGGATTTGCGCCCCGGCAATTCGCGCATCCCGCGCACGACGTAATTGACTGCGCCGAGCGTGCCAACCGAGAAAATCTCTTCGCGGAACTGGTCCAGTTCGGCGGAGGCATCGCGGTCAGACTCTTCCCGTTCGCGCCGGTTGTCGCGCCCATTGTTGCCACGCTCGTCGTCCTCGCCGGGGCGCAAAAAGGCATCACTCAGAGCAGCATTGCCCGTCAGCGGAGCGAACGCACCAATGCCGCCGCGCCCGCTCAAGTTGAACTTCACGCGCTCGATGGCGGCGTAGAGCATCCGCTTGTCGGAAGTGAACTGTTGCAGCGCGCCGACGCCCGCGCCGGTGCGAATGATCGCGACGAGATCGTTGGGCTGCATCTGCTCGTCCACAAACTTCTTGAGCGCGTTGCGCGTGAAATACGCGCTCTCGAACGAGAGGCCGAGATCATCGACGACGAGCGCCATCGTGCGGCGGATTTGTTCCGGCCGCAGGCGCACGGGCGGCGGGAGTGGCGCATTTTTGTCAACGGGCGTCGGCCGCACCGCATCATTCGCCGGCCCTGTCACTTCGTTCGAGACGTAGTTGAAATTAGTGATCGGTTGTGGCTTCCCGTCCTCAAAAATCTCGAAGTCGGCGGCGGTCAGATCAGTAATCTGCTTTCCGTCCTGATCAACCACCACCGCGTCGAGTTGCACGAGGTTGGTCGTAATTCGTACTACCTCGTCGTCATCCGTCGCGTTGCGTTGCACCGGGGGTACGGCGGATGAAGGCGGTGGCACGGAAGGCGGCGCCGGCGGTGATGGTTGCTGTTGGCCGGCGACGGGCGTTAAGAAAGAAAGCGCGAGCGCGCACGCGAGCAAGGTTCGCATTTTGTTGTCTCCGATCTGAGGTTTCGGTGTGCAATTGCTGACTACAGTTTTTAGTTGCACCGCCCGCCTGATGCCCCGCCGGACGGCGTCGCTGGCGGCGGCAAGCGTAACTGGCTTTTCGCCCTTGATTATGCGATGCTCGACGCCAATCAACAAATCACGGAACGGAGCGGACTATGCAGGATCAGGCCAAAGATGGCGACGCGGTGCGAGTGCATTACACGGGGCGGCTGGAGGGCGGCGACGTTTTCGACACCTCGGAGGACGGCGAGCCGTTGGAATTTCAAATCGGGCAGGGACAGGTCATCGCCGGTTTCGAGCGCGGCGTCGTCGGCATGAACGTCGGCGACAAAAAGGTTATCGAGATCGAGATTGACGACGCCTATGGCGAGCGCATCGACGCGCTCGTTCGCACCATTGAACGCAGCGGCATGAACCTCGACGTAGAGCCGCAAGCCGGCATGAACCTCATTATGCAACTCGCCGACGGCAACCAGATTCCCGTCGCCATCACCGAAGTCACGGAGACGCACGTCACCCTCGACGCCAACCATCCCCTCGCCGGCCAACGGCTCATCTTCGATCTCGAAAGAGTCAGCTAAGGGATGAGGGCGGAGGGATGAGGGATGAAGCAAAAGCGTCTGTCTTTACTTCATCTCTCATCCCTCCGCCCTCATCCCTTCATTCGTCTTCTTCTTCCGTCACTCCGAAATAACGCATCCAGTGGGCGGTGTTTTCCGGCGGAAGCGGGGCACCTTTGTCGTGCGCTGTAGGGGCGGGTGATTGA
>JACCRA010000504.1 GCA_013813825.1 Pyrinomonadaceae bacterium
AGTCAGTGGTCCGTTGTTTCTGTGCTACTCGATCTTAGGCATTACATTTTCATCTAATTTGTTATCGATCACAAACTACTGACTACTGACCACTAACTACTGACAACTTTTTTATGAAAATTCGCGACATTGTGATTAACCCGCCGCTCGTGCTGTCGCCGATGGCGGGCGTGACGGACGTAGCGTTCCGCGGCTTGTTGAAGCGGCGCGGCGGGATCGGTCTAACCGTCTCGGAGTTTATTTCGGTCGAAGGCTTAACGAGAAACAACCCGAAGTCGAAACGGCAGATGCGGTTTTACGATTATGAGCGGCCGTTCGCGGTGCAGATTTTCGGCGGGCAGCCCGAACGAATGCGGATAGCGGCGGAGATGGCCGAAGAAGTCGGTGCGGACATCCTCGACGTGAACTGCGGTTGCCCCGCGCCAAAGGTGGTCAAGCACGGCGGCGGCTCCGGCTTGCTGCGCGATTTACCGCGTCTCGAAACGATCCTGAAGGGGATCAAGCAGGCGATTACAATCCCTTTAACGATCAAAATTCGCGCGGGTTATTACGACAACCACATCAACGCGGTCGAGACGGCGAAGGTCGCCGAACAGTGCGGCGTCGAGCACATCGCGCTCCACGGCCGCACGAAAGAGCAGGGCTACAAGGGACGCGCTGATTGGGACTTGGTGCGGCAGATTAAAGAGACTGTCAAAGTGCCGGTTTCCGGCAGCGGCGACGTAGTGACGATTGAGGACGCCTTCGCGCGCTGGCGCGAGACGAAGTGCGACGGCATTTTGATCGGGCGCGGCGCGATGGCGAATCCGTGGATTTTCCGGCAGATCGAAGACACCTTAGCCGGGCGCGAGCCGTTTCAGCCGACGCTCGCGGACAAGCGCGACATCCTGCTCGAATACTTCGAGTTGCTACGCGCCGACATGCCAGAACTGCCCGCCATCGGGCGCATGAAGCAACTCGCGGGACAGTTCACGCGCGGACTCACGGGCGGCTCGCGCTTCCGTCAGGTCATTTATCATTCGCATTCGGTGAGCGAAGTGCTCGAACGCATCGAAGACTATTTCGAGACCATTGCGGCCGGCCGCACGTACATCGGCGAAAGCGATGGCGACGCCATGAGCGACACTGGAGAAGCGCCCGCGCTCGACTCGTGCGAGGCGGCGACTGTCGAAGTTTAAGGGAGAGGGACCAATGAACGAGAAAGCAACTGACAGGCGGCGAGACGATCTTGTTGAGCGTGACCGAGCCGACGAAACGGGCGACATAGCCGCACCGGACGCGCCCACATCCATCGAAGAGAACGATGGCATGAGCACCATTCTCAGCGACGGCGAGCCAGTTGATGGTGTACAGGAAAACGCGAGCGAGTAGCCGTCAAGGACTCACACGGCGGCGGCGGGCGACGATAATTTGCTCATCTCTTCTAACAGTCTCTGGGTCAGCGCGATGTGTTCCCTCAACTTCTCTTTCGTGCGCGCCGACGTAAGGCAGTTTTCCAGATCGGCATCAAGCGTCTCAATCGCGGCAAGCATCTCGGACGCGCGTTTCGCGACGTATGACAAATCGCCGCCGAGCGCCGCGAGGCCAATCTGGTAAACGGATTGATGCTCGAGTTCGTAAATTATGTGCTCAACCGAAAGCTCAACGACGGGCAGACAAATGTCCGGCGCTCGTTGCCAGTCATGCCACGCTCTAATGAAACTTTTCGGAAGAGGCGTCATTCACAGATTCGCGCGGACTGATCCGCATTCAGCATCAATTCAACGCTTCTATTTCGGCTTCCAGTGCGGTGAGTGTGCGCCGGAGCATCTCGCGGTGGGCAGGATTAGTGGCGCGCTCTAATTGGTCCAGCGTGTGCGAGCGTGACAAGCGGAGAGACTCCAAACGCTCGCGGCGGGCGCGGACTTCCGGCGATTGCTCGAAGGCGGGCGCGGACGCTTCAAGCGCACGGCGCTCGGCCTCTTGTTGTTGGTCTTCAACCGCTTTACTTTCCCACCCTCTTGCCATGTCGCTCCTCCGCGCTTTACTGCCACAACGGCGCAAGGTTGAGGACGAAGCCGGGCAGCAGCGGATCGCCACTGATATGTTCCGGGTTGTCTAGTTGTTCGACCGGCGCGCCGGGACGGTAGAGATACACCTTCCGCGCCGCCGGGTCGATGAGCCAGCCGAGTTGTGCGCCGTTCTCGATGTACTCTTGCATCTTCTGCTGCAAGGCGGCCAGAGAATCGGTGCGCGAGCGCAATTCAATAACGAAGTCGGGGCAGAGCGGCGGAAACCGTTCTTGCTCCTTTGCGGTGAGCGCGTCCCAACGCTCGCGGCGCACCCATGCCACATCGGGCGAGCGTTCGGCCCCGTTCGGTAGCGTGAAGCCGGTTGAGGAGTCGAAGCCTTTACCTGTGCCGTCGGCCTCAACCCAAACTCCGAATTTAGTGGTTAAATAGAAGTTGCGTTCGCCAGTTTTTCCTCCGGTTGGGGGCATGATGATGAGGTCTCCGTTTTTCGTGCGTTCGATTCGCACGTCGCGGTTGGCTTGGCAGAATTCGAAGAAGTCGTCGTCGTCGAGTTTTCGCAACACCGCCTCGAAGTGCAAAACGAGCGGCTTTTGCTCGGTGATGAATGTGGACATAGCTTTTAATCGTCTCCCGTCGGGCCTGTGAAGCGTGTTGATGATAACACTTGAGGTCGCGCCGCCGCGTGACATCACGCGCCGATAGGCTCTGCGATTCCAGCGCTGCCCGCTTCAGAGTCCGAGCGGGCGCGGCGACTTGCCGCCGAGGAACCAACTGCTGCCAACCTTCAAGCGGTGCTGCCATGTGGGTAGCCGTTGGGTGTAGAGCGCGAAGCGCGCTTGACGGGCGAGCACGCCGCTCACTACCCGGCCGCCGGCCAGCACCGCCGCGTTCTCCGTGCCGAGACTAAGGGCTTCGCCCAACGCGACGAACTCTCTGGTCACTAGCGGGCGGCCTTCGAGCAACGCGCGGACGTTTTTGGCGACGAGGTCAGATTCCTGAAAAGCTAATTGCGCTGTCCCGGCGAGGATCGGCGCGACGTCCGGGGCGAGTGCGATGTCGCCGAGCGCGAAGACATTCTCGTGGCCTTGCACCCGCAGCGTCGGTTCGACGATGACGAGGCCGCGCCGATCTTTAGGAACGTGCAGTTCCTCGATGAACGGGTTGACGCGCACACCGGCCGTCCACACGACGCCCGCAGTTTTAATTTCCGTCTCCACGCCGCCGTGTTCGATGCGGACACCGTCTGCTAGGACGCTGACGACGCGGGTGCCGGTGTGGACTTCGACGCGCGCGTCGCTCAAAGCTTTTTCGACCACCGCGCGCATCTCCTCGTCCATGCCGGGCACCACCTGCTGGCCCATCTCCACAACGAGTACGCGCGGTTCGCCACGCAAACCGCGCCGGCGGAAACCCTCGCGGAGCAGGTCGCTCATCTTGGTCGCCAGTTCGACGCCGCTCGCTCCCGCGCCAACGACAGCGAAGGTGGCCGCGTCGCGCGTGTCCTGCGGTGCGGCATCGGGCGGGATGCGGTCGAGTGTGTCCGTCATGCGACGGCGGAGATCGTCCGCGTGGCGGATTTTGCGGAACGGCAGCGCATGTTCTGTCGCGCCTTCGATGCCCCAAAAGTTAGTGACGCCGCCGACTCCCAGCACCAACATGTCGTAAGCGAAGCGCCGCACGCGCCCCGCCACTTCCACCTCGCGCCTCGCGAAATCCACTTCCGTCGCCGCGCCTTGAACGAAGCGGATGCGGTCGTCAATCAGTTCCTTGTAGTGCGGCGCGATGTGCCACGCCTCGACCTCGCCGCTCAGGTATTCGTAAAGCATCGGCGCGAACAGGAAATGATCCTCATTGCTGACGAGCGTCACCTCGCCGGCCGTCATCAGTTCGAGCGCGGTGAATAGTCCGCCAAAACCACCGCCGACGATCAGGATGCGCGCCTTTGTGTCTGCCATATCATGTGTCTCCCTGCCGTTATCGATTTGGCGAGCATGGTAGCAAAGAACGATTGGACGCGCACCTTAGTCAATCACGCCGGAGAAAATAGAGTTGTCCGCTCGTCCCGGCCGCGCCATGAGGCTCGCTGGACAGTGTCGTAAACGGCGTGTTAAGTTCCTCGGCGATGTATTAACTCTTGCGGTTGCCTGAGATACGGGCGGACTGCGGTCTGGGAGGGCCATCTAGAGCAGTATGTTAGATAGGGAATCGAAGGAAACAATCGTCGGGAATTACCGCACGCACGAGGGCGATACGGGATCGCCGCAAGTGCAGGTCGCGCTCTTAACCGAGCGCATTAACCAGTTGACCGAGCATTTCAAGACGCACAAGAAAGACAACCATTCGCGGCGGGGCCTGCTCAAGATGGTCTCACAGCGGCGCAGCCTGCTTGACTACCTCAAACGTCGGGACATTGAGCAGTATCACCAGCTAATCGGCCGCCTCGGCTTACGCCGTTAAGCCAATTCGGAGGGCGGCTGTTTCGCGCTCTAACTGACACTTGACAAGGGGAAGTCGAATCCCTTTCACCCACATCCTCGCGCCCGTCTCGACAAGCCGGGTGGCAGTGCCGAACGTGACGGCGCCGACTGCCGCCAACGGGGGCGCGAGTCCGAAAGCCTGTAGCAAGGTTAAGCAACATGGCGGCGACGAGCTTCACGTCTGGAGGCTTGTCGCCGTCTTTCAGTTTTCAGTCATCAGTAGTCAGTAATTCAGCCAGAGCCGTGAGGCGTGCAATGGGCGCTTCGACGTTTGACGAGATGCGGCGGGGCTGAGTCACGTTCCTTACTGACTTTGCTGATCACTGACTTCTGATTACTTGCGCGTGCGCGGATGAGACGCGCCCGTTTGAATAGTCTTCGAAGGAGACACGCATATGGCAGTGAAGAAATATTTGAATGAGACCATCAAGCTCGGTGGTCGTGATCTGACAGTTGAGACCGGCAAGGTGGCGAAACAGGCCGACGGCTCGGTGGTGATCCGGTACGGCGATACGATGTTGTTGGTCGCCGCTGTCGGCGCGAAGCAGCCGCGCGAGGGCATCGACTTTTTCCCGCTGACGGTCGAATACCGTGAGCACAACTTTGCCGCCGGGCGTATCCCCGGTAACTATTTCCGGCGCGAAGGCCGCCCGAACGAAAAGGAAGTCCTCACCTGCCGCCTGATCGACCGCCCCTGTCGCCCGCTGTTCACCAAGGGCTTTCGCAACGAAACGCAAGTCATCGCTTCCGTCATCTCGGCCGACCCGGATAACGACCCGGACGTGATCGCGATCACGGGCGCGTCGTGCGCGCTGTATTTGTCGGACATTCCGTTCTCGACTCCGATTGCGGGCGTCCGCGTCGGCTTGATCGAGGGGCGTTACATCATCAACCCGACTTACGATGAGGTGCGCGAGTCGCGCTTGAATCTGATCGTCGCCGGCACGGAAGAGGCCATCGTGATGGTCGAAGCGGGCGCGAAGGAAGTTTCGGAAGAGATTATGGTCGAGGCGTTGATGCTCGCGCACAAGGAGATCAATCGCCTCTGCCGTTGGCAGAAAGAGTTGTACAAGGCGCTCGACGTTCAGAAGCGGGAAGTCGCGCCGCCCGTCATCAACGAAGAGATGCGGGGCGAGATCGCGCGCAACTACACGGATCGCCTGCGCGCCGCGCTCGACACTACAGGGCAGGACAAGCTGACTTCTTACGCCACGGTTGACGCGATGAAGAAAGAGGTCGTCGAATCGTATCCGGCGGACGTGCCGGAGCAGCGGCAGATGGCAAAGAAGCTGTTCGACGAGTTGAAAGAAAAGATTTTCCGCGACGACATCTTGGACAAACGCCGCCGCCCCGACAATCGCCGCTTCTCGGAAATTCGTCCGATCAATTGCGAAGTCGGTTGGCTGCCGCGCGTTCACGGCTCCGCCCTCTTCACGCGCGGCGAGACGCAGGCCATTGTCACCTCGACGCTCGGCACGAAGCAGAACGAGCAGTTCATGGACGATCTGGAAATGGGCGAGGTCAAGCGACGCTTTCTCTTACACTACAACTTTCCGTCGTTCTCGGTCGGGGAAGTCGGTCGCTTCGGCTCGCCCGGTCGCCGCGAGATCGGCCACGGCGCGCTGGCCCGCCGCGCGCTCGAACCCGTGCTGCCCCCGGAAAGCGAGTTTCCTTATTCGCTCCGCATCGTCTCGGACATCACCGAGTCGAACGGCTCTTCGTCGATGGCGACGATCTGCGGCGGCAGTCTCTCGTTGATGGACGCGGGTGTTCCCATCAAGGCTTCGGTCGCGGGCGTCGCGATGGGACTCGTGATGGAAGGCAACAAGTACGCGATCTTGTCCGACATTGCGGGCGCGGAAGACCACTACGGCGACATGGACTTCAAAGTTGCCGGCACCGCCGAAGGCATTACCGCCTTGCAGATGGACATCAAGATCGGCGGCATCAACGCGCAGATCATGACCGAGGCTTTGGAGCAAGCGCGGAAAGGCCGGCTGCACATCCTCTCCGTGATGGAGCAATCGATCAATGAACCGCGTGAAGATTTGTCGCCCTATGCGCCGCGCATCATCCAGATCAAAATCAATCCGGACAAGATTCGCGACGTAATCGGACCGGGCGGCAAGATCATTCGCGCCCTCGTCGAAGAGACCGGCGCGAAGATCGATGTCGAGGATGACGGCACCGTCTCCATCGCCACCGCCGACCGCGAGGCGGCGCAGATGGCCGTGGACCGCATCCGGGGTCTGACGGCCGAAGCTGAGATCGGCCAGACTTACGTCGGGACGGTTTCGCGCATTGTCGATTTCGGAGCGTTCATCGAGATTTTCCCCGGCACGGACGGGCTGCTACACATCTCCGAGATTTCCAATCAACGTGTGCGCGACGTGCGCGACGAGTTGAAGGAAGGTCAGCAGATCATGGTTAAGTGCATCGGCAAAGAGGGCAACAAGATCAAACTCTCGCGCCGGGCCATCCTGCGAGACGAGCAGAAGCAACCGCGGGAGGAAGCCGCCGAACAAGAATAAGCGGGCCGGGAGTCACACATGCACGCTGAACCAGCGGGATGTCTGTCTTTCCGAAATTGACCGGGCCACACAAACGGTTAAGCAGCAATGTGAAGCAGAAGGCTCGCGCCTGATGGGCGAGCCTTTTTGCTTGATGTTTAAGGGGTTAGTCCGTTATGCTGAGCGCACGAAAACTCTCCCAAAATTGGAATGAGCTTGTAATTAACTGTTTCCCTGTAACGTAAATAACCCACATCAAGGGTTGCGTGGACAGCGGAAAAGAAGCAGAGGCCGAAGCGTCTCTCCTGCCCGCTTCAGTTAAGAGATTTCAATTCAGTTGCCGCCTCGCGCTATCACCACAGAGTATGCAGATCAATATGGTGATGGCAGACAGAGGCGGGTTGGGGGAAAGTCAAAAATGAAGCATCAAGCGACCCGCTTAACTGCTGTGATGCTCAGCGTCTTACTCTTAGCCGCTGTGCCGGCGCAGGCCAACACCATCACATTCGCCGACGTGCTCGTGCGCACGATGGTTGACGGAGACGGCCGGCACCATCGTGTCGCTCTCCATCTCCGTTCACTTTCGCAGCAACACGAGAATCAAATTAAAACTCCGGGCCAGCGGGAGACGACGGCCGCTAAC
>JACCRA010000734.1 GCA_013813825.1 Pyrinomonadaceae bacterium
TCGCGGCCAAAGATTTGCGCTACGACATCATCCCCGACGACACGCGCTGGTCTAGAGAAATTGGCAAACTCTTCGACACCGATTATCACGAGCAGACGCTTACGCCCGACGTGGCGGAGTTGCTGCCAAAATTGGTTCGTCACATGGAGATGCCACTCATCGACATGGGCGTGAGCAGTTACCTTGTCTCAAAGATGGCGCGCGAGACACAGACTGTGATGCTCTCAGGGATGGGCGGCGACGAAGTTTTCGCGGGCTACCCGCGCCAGTTGGCGATGGCCTTTGCAGGGGCGCTTGATCCCGTGCCGCGCCTGATCCGCCGCCCCGCGATGCGCGCCATCGCGAGCGCCCTGCCCGGCGGGTTGCCGGGGCGTCTGACCGCGCCGCTGCGCAACGCCAAGAAATTCGCCAATAGCGCCGCGTTCGACTTCGAGCAGCGTTACCTCGGCTACGGCACTTACTTCACCGACGAGGCGAAGCATCAACTCTACTCCGACGAGTTGCGCGCGGCGACCGCAGGATTGGACGCCTATGGCGAGCACCGTCGCTACTTCGCGCGTGCGCGTGACGCCGCGCCGCTCAACCAGTTGCTGTACGTCGATCTCAAAACTTTCCTGCCGTGCCTCAACCTCGACTATACGGACAAGACTTCGATGGCGGCGACGCTCGAAGTGCGCGTACCGTATCTCAATCACGAACTAATCGAACTGACGGCGCGGATGCCGCCCCGTCTCAAGCTGCGCGGGCTGAAACGAAAATACATCTTGAAGCGCGCGGCGGAAAAGCTGCTGCCGCGCGCGGTGGTCTGGCGCAAAAAAGCCGGCTTCGGCGCGCCGGTGCGTTCGTGGCTCCGTGGCGCGTTACGTCCATTGGTTGATGAGTTGCTTTCTGAAGAGATGGTCAAACGGCGCGGCCTCTTCCGCCCCGCCGAAGTCCGCCGCATCATTGCCGAGAACCTCTCAGGCCGCGAAGACTACAATCTACAAGTCTTCCAACTGTTGACGCTGGAGATGTGGCTGCGAGAGTTTATGGATAATGGACGATAGGCGATGAGTTGAAGTTGCGGGCAGAAACTCTGTTGTGCGAGCATGAGCGCGTGTCCGCAGAAGGAGGGTCGGGAGATGCAGCAAACTTATAAAGCTGTCTTGCGCGGCAATCAGTTGGAGTGGCGCGGCGACGCGCCAAGGCAGGTTGAAGGCGAGCAGGCCGTCGAAGTTCACGTCACAATTTTAGAAGAGCCGGCGGCGCAAGACGCTAATCGAGGCAAGAGCATGGCGGAAGCTCTGGAAAAATTAGCCGCCGCCAATACCTTGACCGACATCGCTGACCCAGCGGCGTGGGAGCGAGAGCAACGTCAAGACCGTCCGTTGCCCGGTAGAGATGCGTGATGTTGATTGACAGTAACATCATCATCTACGCGGCGCAGCCGGAACATTCGGCGTTGCGCGACTTCATCACCGAACACGCGCCGGCAGTGTCCGCCGTCAGCTACGTCGAAGTGCCGGGTTATCATCGGCTGACGGAGCCAGAGCGACGGCATTTCGAGTCGTTCTTCAACGCCGCCGTTGTGCTACCAATCTCTGATGAGGTGTTGAGAAAAGCTGTCGAACTTCGCCAGAGCCGGAAAATGTCGCTCGGCGATGCGCTCGTAGCAGGAACGGCGTTAGCTAATGATCTAACACTTGTCTCAAGAAACACGAAAGATTTCAGTTCGATAACAGCCTTGCGCTTGTTCGATCCTTTCACTTCTAGCGCGCCCAGCAGCCCGCCTTCTTCACCGACCACGTGACCTCTAGCGATTGGCTATCTATTTGAAAGCCGACAATCAGTCAAGGGCCGCGCGAGTCGAGACGATGAAACAGCCAAACATTAAACGAAACCGTGAGCAGCCGGCGGACGAACCGCAGCCGCACGCGCAAGCATGGTTTGAACCGCGGCTGGTCGCATTAGTGGTGGCCGTGAAGTTGTCGCTCTTTCTGTTCGGCGTTCAGTGCTATCAGGTCTTGTCTAATCAACTCACAGCGGGACTGCGCGGCCGGCTTGAGATTTGGCATCGTTGGGATGCGCTGCATTACGTGGACATCGCGCGGCTGGGCTACACGAACGTCGGGGAGAAAAATGTGCTGATCGTTTTCTTCCCCTTGTACCCGTGGCTCGTCAGAGCTTTCGCGTGGGTGAGCGGGGAGTATTTGTTGAGCGCGTTCGTTGTGTCAGGCCTCGCGTCCGTCGCTGTCGCGCTGTTGCTCAAACAATTAGTGCAACTCGATTTCGCGAGCGACATCGCGGATGCTGCCGTGGTGTTTCTGTTGATCTTCCCGACGAGTTATTTTCTGCACATCGGCTATACGGAGAGTTTGTTTCTCGCCTTAACACTGGGCTGCTTTCTCGCGGCGCGCACCGACCGGTGGGCGCTCGCCTGCGTGTTGGCGGGCCTCGCCGGGCTGACGCGGATCAATGGCTTGTTTTTGATCCCGGCGCTCTTGGCGGAGGCGTACCAACAGTACCGCACGACGCGGCGATGGCAACGACAATGGTTATGGATCGGGATTGCGCCGCTT
>JACCRA010000507.1 GCA_013813825.1 Pyrinomonadaceae bacterium
TCTTGCCACGCATTTTCGAAAACTTTCTTCTCAGCTTCCGTAATACTACCCAGTTCGACGAGCGTGGGCAGATAATTTTTGAAGAAGGTTTCAGGCCATTGCCAGAGAGGAGTGCCGGGGCGAGCGACGCGGGAAATGGCATTGATCTCCTTCACCTCCAAGTCGCAGCGTTCCATCAGGGATGGCACAACACTCCCAACATTGGGATCGCCGCCCCGCGCGCGCCACGTCTCAGCCACCGCGCCGAACACACGCGCAAAGATTCCATTCGGGGGACCGATGGTCACACCCTCGTAATGGCAATAGTCTTGCACGACGAAAGTCCCGTCGCGCTTAAGAGAGCGCGCCACGCCATCGACAACTGCCGCAGGGCTGCTGACGAAGCAGAGCACCCAGCGCGCGAAAGCACCGTCGAAAACAGAAGCTGGCAAATCAAGTTCCTCGACATTCATCATTTGGGCTGTAACATTCTTAAGCCCACGCGCCTCTCTTTGCGCGTTTAAGTGATTAACAAATCGGTGCGACACGTCGACGCCGACGACTTGCCCCCCATCCCCGACGAGTCGCGCAAGATCAAAAGCCGCGTACCCGGGGCCGCAACCTACGTCGAGCAGAGCGTGACCCGCTTTAAATCCGCCTCGCTTCCAGCCCTGCAGAGCCACCTCTCGCCACAACTCATGCTGCAGGCCGAGCCTTGTCAACTCCTCATCGTCAGTTCCGAGCACATATTCCTGCTCACCCATCACCTCTTCTCGACTCATACAAATAATCCTATTCCGAATTATTCCGTCTCACAGCTTACGCCTTGTATGGCTCGTCCGCGGCATCTATTATAATTCTTTAAGGCCCACGAGAAAAACGCGCTATTTCTCAGTTACCCTTAATCTTCATTAACAATTGGTAGGCCGCCGCAACATCACGGGCAGGTGATTGATAATGGGCGGGCCACTCTTCAGACACTTGTGCAGGCATCGCTAAACGCAATTAAGAGTAACTACTCTTTACTACATTTTAAGCCTAATGTGTGGACGCGGGATTTCTACGTCCCAACCTATTTTCTCAGAATAGGCAAGAGGATGTTCGTCATACTCGCGCCGCCGTGATAGACGCGCTGCGTCGCCCTTTGGAAATCCGCTTCTCGCGCCTCAAAGATGTTCGGCACAAAAGTTTGCGGGTTTCTATCAATGAGCGGAAACCAACTGCTTTGAATTTGCACCATGATGCGGTGCCCCTTCTTGAAGGTATGGGTGATGCCGGGCATGGTGAACGCGATTTTCTCAACTGCATTCGGGCGCATCGCTTCGGGTCTCGAAAAACTGTTTCTGAATCTCGCGCGGAACGGTTCGCCGCGCACGAGCATTTGATAACCGCCCATGATCTTCTTTGTGTCCGGGTTGGCGGGCAGGTTGTCGGGGAAAACGTCAATCAGTTTGACAACGAAATCCGAATCCGTCCCCGTCGTCGAAACGAACAGCGTCGGCTTAATGTCTCCGGCAATCGTGATGTCTTCGGCGAGCAATTCGGTTCGGTACGTGAGCACGTCCGGGCGGCGCGAGGCGTGGCGCTGATCATCGGTCATATATTCGCGCGTCATGCCGATGCTCACGTCTTCGGCGAACGGCACGGGGTGCGCTGGATCGGAGATGTATTCGTCGTAAGCGTTTGACTCGCGCGGTCTTTCAAACGACAACCCGCCGTTCCCTTGCAAGTAGATCGCCCGTTCGGTGACGTTACCGGGACTCCAACTGTTTCTCTGCGGTCGGTCGTAGAACTTCCACTCGTTCGTGCCGGTCTCGAAGACGTTAATCTCTTTGATGCTCTTGATGTCGCCTTTGTTTTTCAAATAGTAATTGAAGAACGGGAGTTCGAGTTGCGAACGATAAAATTCGGCGGTGCTTGTTCCGAAATCAACATTGCCGAGCGATCTCCCACTTGAACGCGCCCAGCCGCCGTGATACCACGGCCCCATCACGAGGACGTTGTAGATGCCCGGATTCTGGCGCTCGATGTGCTCGTAGGTGCGGAGCGCGCCGTACAAATCTTCAGCGTCGAACCA
>JACCRA010000743.1 GCA_013813825.1 Pyrinomonadaceae bacterium
TTTCTTCCGCTGCTACCCCGCCCGACACGTACTTGTAATCCGCACGCCCGAAGAGCGCAGCCCCGGTCGAGAGCGCGGCACGAAAGTCGTTCGCCGCGCGCTCGTCGAGCATCACTAACCTCCCGCCATCGTCATCGCCGAACACAGGCGTCCGGCCGTCAGGTCGCGTGATGTACATCAGGTGATCGAGCAGGCTTTGCAACTTCTCTTCCAAAAGGTCGCCGACGTGCTCGCCGTTGGCTTGCGCGAGCAGATAGAAGTGCGTGTAAAAATCCGTCGTGTAGCGGTGGTAGTAACTCGACTGCTCGAAGTAAACTCCGTCAGACCGGACGTGGCGTTCGAGTTGCGCCAGCAGGATGCGCCGCCCCGTGTCGCGCCATCTGGCGGCGCCGCGGAATTCAGGCAGCGCCGTCCCCAAGTAGTAAAGACCCAGCGCCTCGCCCGTCAGGTGCGTGTTTGGGCTGAAATATGTCGAGAGGTACGTCTCCAGATGGCGCGCGTGCAGGAAGAGAAACTTCAGCGCCCGCTGAAAAACTTCCGGCGTCAGGCACGGCGCGTCCTTAAAGAAATGAATAGCCCACAGCCACGAGATGGCGCGAAACGCGACTTCCAAACTACTGGCCCAATTGATTCCCAGCTTCGGCGGATTAGCATCCATCCACGCATTGATGTGCGCCACGAAAGTTTGCGCGAAAAGCTCGTCGCCGGTGTGCCAGTAGGCGCGGCCGAGCGTCATAAAATATTGATGACGATTCAACTCCCAAATGATCTTTTTGTCGCCCGCCACCGCTGCGTCGAGGTACTTGATGCGGCTCCAATGCGAAAGCGGCGTTTGTTTCCCAGAGATTGGTTCCAGATGCCAATTCACCGGCTCTCCGAACGACAGTTCGCGCAGGCCGAGCAGATCAAACTTCCCTTCGCAAATGCGCGCGGCACGCTCGATCACCAGAGCGCGGTCGCCGTCGCCGAAGCGCCCGCGCAGTTCCGCCAGCGTTTCCTCGCGAGCCACAAAAGACGCGAAGAAGTTCGACGATGTGGGGCGTCGAAATTGTTCGAGCATTTGTTCAGCGCCAAACTGCCCAACGCCGCCACGACCGCCGCGTGGTGCGGTGGAGAGGTGAAGCGACCGGCACAAAGCGGCGTCGGAAGGCACGCGCGCCTGCGGCGACAAACCGTAACGCTCCGCCGCAGCCGCGATGACCTGCGCGCCGCGCACGCGAAACTCGGTGAAGCTGCGTCCCTTTAACTTTTTCAGCTTACTTAGCGCCTTGCTCATCATACCTTCTGAAAATCTTTGGCCTTTAGTCCACAACGAGGCGGGCGTCTTCCGTCATTTCGCGCATCGCGTTCAAGCGTCGCGGATCAGTCTCCATACCTTTGTATGAGATGACCTCGAAAGAGCCTTTGAGCGAAATCACCCGCGCCGGATTTCCGACCGCAACCCCGCGCGGCGGCACGGAGCGAGTGACTACGGCACTGACCCCAATCAACGCGTCGTCACCGATCTTGAGCGGGCCGATCACGGCGCTTCCCGGGCCGAGGTAAACCCGGTCGCCGATCACTGGATACTCGTGATCACCACTACCACCACCACCGCCGTGCCCGATGGTGACGCCTTGCGTCATCGTGCAATGGCTTCCCATCACGACGCCGGAAGCCAGTACGATGTAGCCCGTATGGGCAATGTACAAGCCCGGCCCGATCACGACGCTGGCCGGAATCTCAATGTTTGTCGCCACCTGCACGAAGACGTTCGAGAGAGTGGCGATGACGTTCATCAGCCTTCGCGCCGGGCGCGACATCTCGGCGGTGTGCGCCCAACGCGCGAAGCGATAACCGGCGATGGCCCAGACGCCCGGCACGAGCAGCAACGCCCGCGCCTGCTGGCGTGGTCCTTCGCCGTAGCGTCGGAGGTCTTCGCGTAAATTCTCGAACATAGCGTACCCGCTTTGCACTCAACGCCGCGCGGCGTTCAAACTTTCCGGTACACCAGCAACGCGGCCAGCGGACGGCCAATCGTGTCGTGAGCACGCGACCAGTAGTTTAAGGCCGCGAGCAGAGGTTCGAGGGGCAACAGCACGATGCGTAAAGGGCGCGGCAACCGATTCGTCGCGATCCACGGATCAATCGGCAGCGTCTCACCCAAGATGACCTTCTTTTCCAGACTCAAACCTTGCACGTCTTCGAGGCGCTCCCGGAGCCACGACGCGTCGTAATGGCGTTCGTAAAACTGCGGGGTTTCCAGCGGCGCTCCTTTGCTGTCGTAGTGGGCGACGATCTCCCGCCGCTGCCGGCGATAGGGAACTTCAATTACTACCCGGCCTCCCTTCTTCAGGACGCGGCAGAATTCCCTGAGCGCCTCGGCGTCGCCCTGACCGGGAATGTGTTCGATGACGCTGATTGAATAGACGAGATCGAAAAACTCATCGGGATATTTAAGCTGCCGCGCGTCCTGATATTCGACTTCGTAATTCTTGAGGCCGAGCGCGCGGGCGAATTGCTGCCAGCGCGAAAAGATTTGCGTGTCGTTCAAGTCCGTCGCATAGACTTTATTCCCGGTTCGCGAAGCCAGCATGAGGCTCAACAATTTGGGACTGCTCGCGTCCAGCACTTTCGGATTGTGCTGGCTCTTGAACTCTTGCAGGACGAAGGCGTTGGGTAAAAAGCGCCAGTACCCGACGGGCGCGATTAACAGCTTGAGGCCGTCGCCGATGTTCCCGGACATGACGGCTCGCAGGCCACAGCTCAGGGCAAACAGATACACATCGAAAGCATTTTTCAGTTGGCTCATATAGGGATAAATAGGAGTGGCGATTAAATCAGTTCTGATGAGATTGACATAGCAGCAACAAGATGATCCACGAACCCACATAAAACATAGCACGAAACGCTCTGAATAATCTTCGTGTTCTTTCGTGTCGTTTCGTGGAGCATTCCCCGTCATGTCCCAATCTCGTAAGTTTCGCTTTAGCGGAACTCGATTTTTTCCTGAGTAGCAGGGAGCGGCTGGTCGATGGGGCGGTGAGAGCTTCGGCTGCCGTCGCCGGCCGCCATAATCGGATGGGGTGCGTTTGCCGCTGACACGTTGGCCCTAAAGCGTTCGGGCGCGGCCCCGGCCAGACGACGTTGAAAAATGCCGGCTAAAAGATTGACGTTGCGCGGCAGATCGTATTTCTCTAGGACGCGGCGTCGTCCGGCCGCGCCGAGTCGCCGGCGCAGCGCCGGATCATCCATTAATTTTGCGATGGCCTGAGCCAGTTCGTCTTCGTCGGCGGGAGTGACAAGGCAGCCGTCAACACCGTCGCGGATCAGTTCGGGGACGCCGGTGATGCGCGTCGCCACGCAGGGAATTTCCATTGCCATCGCCTCCATCAGCACGACGGGCACGCCCTCCGCGAAGCTGGCGAGGGCGAAGATGTCAGTCTGCCGGTACAACTCGCGCACGCGATCTTGATTCAACCAACCTTCAAACACCACGCTGCCGGCTAGTTGGCGAGATTCGACGTGACGTTCCAGCGCGGCGCGATCCGGCCCGTCGCCGACCAACCTGAGATGTACCTGCCGTCCCTCACGAACCAAGCGGCCAACGGCGGTAATTAATACATGCTGTGCCTTCACCGGGGCCAGACGACCGACACAAATGATCTCGAAACTTTCCGGCGACTCGCGAAAAGGACGCGGTACGAACACGCCCGGATCGATGCCGAGCGGAGCAACCTCAATCTTGTCCCAGTCTTCATATTCGGCGGCTTTCAGCAACTGGCTGCGCGCGTAACTGCTGATTGCGGAGATGAACAGCGACTCTCTGATCTTCTCTGTCAGGTGGAAGCCGACCGGATCGTTGAACTCGTCGGGGCCGTGAATGGTAATCGACAAGGTGACGGGGAAGATGCGCTTAACGATCAAGCCGACCGTCGAAGAGAAATGGACGTGCAGATGCGCGAGGCGCTGCTGCTCTAACCAGTGGCCGACCATCACCGCCTCGACGAAATACAAAACATGCGAAAGCGTCTTGCGCGCGTCGAGCCGCCCCAACCGCAGCGCGTAAGCAAGTCCCCGCAAATAGCTTAACGGACGTGTGGCGAAGATTGAGAAGTGCGCGCCCAGCGCCCCGGAGATTCCGCGCGGCTTGATCTGATAAGTTTGTGCGGCCTCTTCCTGCTCGTCCGTATTCATCCGCTCCGGCGGGCGGTCAGGGGCCGCAATCGAGATCACTTGCACGTCGAACCCGGCGGCGCGCAACTGCCGAATCTCCCGCAGAATGAAGGTGTGGT
>JACCRA010000751.1 GCA_013813825.1 Pyrinomonadaceae bacterium
GCGCAAGGCAAAATCGCGGAGCAACAGCATCGCGGCAAGTCGATCTCAGTTTTCAGTTTGAATCAGCAAGTGGCGCTCTTTAATTTGCGCTTCACCGAACTCGCGGTCGTCGCGCTGGACACCAACACCATCGCCTTCGGCAAATTAGAGCGCGTCCGCGCCGCGATTGATGCGGGCATGAACAGCGGCGCGCGCGCGTCTTCCGAGACGGTAGCGCTGGCGATGCGCGACCCGAACGCCCTTGTCGGGATCGGCGGCATCATTCCGGCGAACCTGACGCGGAATCTCGATTTCCTGAACCCTGAGATTAGCCGCAGCATCGCCGCCATTCGTCAGTTTTACGGCACGGTCGGCGTCAGCGAGACGCGCTTTAATCTCAACACCGTCTTTCGCACCGAGACGCCGGGCGCGGCGCGCACGCTCGGCGACACGGTCGAAGGGCTGAAGCAGTTTGCTCCCGCGCTCATCTCAATGCAGATGACGGGCGAGCGTGCGCGTTTGTCACGCACGGCAGTCGAAAACACGAAGATCGGCGTGCAGGGCAACGAAGTGCAGGTCAGCCTCGACCTCGCGCAGGAAGACTTCTCGGCCCTCTTGCGGGTGTTTTAAGTCGAAGTTTAATATTTACCGTAGAGGGCGCAGAGGAAGAATTGATAAATGATGAATGATGAATTAAAGACAAGCTGTGTGTGCCTTTCATTCATCATTTCGCATTCATCATTTCTTCCGCCGTGTCTTCCGTGGTGAACGTCCTTAACATTTTCATCAAAAAGAAAAGGCAAAAGTGAACGACGGGGGTTCTGTCCTCACTTTTGCTTTTTGCCTTTTACCTTTTGCCTTTACTGACCGCTTGGCATCTGGAAGGGCACGCCGCCACCGCCTCCGAAGCCGGGCGCGGCGACGGGCGGCTCTTCGTCGGCAGAGGCGCGGTCAAGCACGTCTTGATAAATTTTAACGTCGCCCGCCTTTTCCATTCGCCCGCGGGCGACGGTCACGTAGTCCTGAAAGACCTGACTCTGCCGCGTCTGTAACATCGTGTCGGTCAACGTCTGCTGCTGCTTGGTAAATTCTGACAGGTCAGCTTCGGTGCGCTTCGTGGCTCCGACGACAACCCACGTGTCGCCCACCTTGATTGGAGTCTTCGTTACTTCGCCGTCTTTCAAAGCATAGATCGCATCGTCGGCCGCCGGGCTGGTCCCCGCCGCGCCGAGCGGCGAGCCGAGCTTATACTTCTCTTCAGTCTGCGCTTTGAGGCCGAGCTTTTCAGCGGCGGCGGTGAGGTCGGCGGCGCTGCCGGCGCTGTTCGCCAGTTCGCGCGCCGTCTGTTCGAGTTGCTGCCGGGCGCGTTCCTCCTTGAAGCGACTGGCGACTTGATCTTTAACTTCCGCGAAGTCAGGGATGCGTGGCTCGCGCTTCTCCATCAACAGAGGGACGGCGAAGCCGCCTTTGATGCTGACGCGGTCGCCGATGTCGCCGGCGTTTTCCAGCGGCCGGATCGCTTCCTCAAACTGCGGATTGCTGCCGACGTTCGGCACGTCGTCGCCGGGCTTCACGAGCGGCGTCTCTCTGATCATCTCCTCCGGCTTCATGTTGGCCTCGGCCGCCAACTCCTGCGCCACCTTCTGAAAGTCTTTTGTCTCTTTAATTCGTTGCACGGCGCGCTCGGCCAACTGGGCAGCCGTCCGGTAAGCGCGCGTGTTGCGCTGTGAGACGAGCAGTTCCGTCTTCGCTTCCTCGAACGACTTCGGGACTGACTCGCCGCGCCGGAAAATGTAATAAGCGTTTTGATACTTGATGGGTTCGGAGACTTGGCCGGGCGTCATGTCGAGCGTGCGCTGCAGCGGGTCATCAGGACGGTTCAGATTCTTTCGCACAAAGCCGGCCAACCCACCACCGTTCTTCGCCGTCGCCGGGTCTTCCGAGTTACCTCGCGCGATTTCGGCGAACTTTTCTTCCGTGGCATTGCCCGACTCGCCGCGCGTTTCCTTCACCAAATTATTCGCCTTCTCTAACACGCTCGCATCCAAGTCCGGGCGCGCGACGCGCAAGACGATCTGTTGCACTTTAACGCCGGCCTGCTTATTTTCGGGCGCGAGCGCATCGTAAGCGGCTCTCAAATCGGCGTCGGGAATGTCCAGCTTCTCGCCGACTTTGGCCTGATCGACAAAGAGGTAGCGCACTTTTTTCTGCGGTTCAAGAAAGCGGAAATCGGTCTTGTGCTCGTCGAAATACTTTTGTAGTTCCTCGTCCGATGGTTGAACGCGCGCGATCAACTGGTCGGGGGTGACGGGCACATAAATGAGGGCCAACTCCGCGCCCTTGCGCTTAAAATCATCCAGCACTTCTTCTTCGGAAACCTTGACGCCGGCCGTGACGAACGCTTCCAGCTTCTGCGCCGCGATGGAGTCGCGCATCTGTTGCTCGAAGCGCGCGACGCTGCCGGCGCGCGATGCCGCCACCTCTTTGTAGCGTTCGAGGCCGACAAATTTGCCGCTCTCATCGACCATCTGCTGTCTGATCTCGCCGGCAACTTCCTGATCCGAGACGCCAAGTCCCACGCGCCGGGCTTCAAGCGCAACGACGCGGTCGCGGATCAATCCGTTGAGCAATCCCTTGTTGTTGAGTCCGAGTTGCGCGAGGTCGAACTGCCCGCCGAAGCGTTCGCGGTACACTTCTTTCAAACGCTCGACATCGCCGACCGTGATGTCGTCGCCGGCGACCTCCGCCATCACTTCCGTACTCGTCGCGGCGGTGGCGGTCGTGTTGCGGCTCGGCGCATAGAACAGGATGAGACTCAAACCCATGAACAAAGCGAACGCGACGATCAGCCAGTTGCGCGTCCGCTTCATGCGGCCAAATTGTTTCAGCATTGCTTAACTTCTTCCTCGTTTGATGTGCTGTGCAGAAAGGATAGATGCGGACCTATAGCGTCGGGTCTCCGAATCCAATAACGTCCACGGCGGCCGAACCCTCACAGTCTGAGTCTCGACGCCGCCCGGAAATCATGGATTGTAGCGGAGACGCGCGGCGAGCCGCAACCGCAAGGCAAAGGTTAGTTGTGCGTGGCCGGATGTCAGAGAGGGGGCAGTTTTACCAGCCTCCAACATCCAGCGGCTAACTGCTCTCATTTGATCGCATCACGGCGCGGGT
>JACCRA010000216.1 GCA_013813825.1 Pyrinomonadaceae bacterium
ATGGACGAGGTGCCGAAAGAATTGTTTGGCGAGATTCAGTTCGTCTTCGTCGAGAACGTCCAGCAAGTTTTCCGCGAGGCTTTGCTGGAGCGCGTCAATCCGCCCGCCACCGGAGCGCCGCCGCGCCCCAAGCCCGTCGCGCAACCCGCGCCCGCCTCGTCGCATTAAGTGCCGGTGAAACGCAACCCGGCTGCGGTTGAGAACATCAGTATTTAAGCATCCACGAGACACTTTGAAGTTTGGAAGCCGTGTCTGCTTCGCCTTTTCTTTCAAGGAGATATGATTGACCTCCGAAGTTGCGTGTGATAACTTCGGCAACTGTGGTTGACGGTTCGCCCGGTCAATCATGAAAGCAGCCTGAGTAGTAGTCGGTTTTTCAAGTTTTACTAGCCCGCTCTTGATTTAGTGGAACCGCTCGCGTGGTCTGTGCGTTGTTACCCGGACTGCCATCGTGGATTCGCTTCAGCCTGAAGTTCAAGGAGACTGACGATTTTGATGAACACGAGCTTCCCCCGGTTAACATTGTCCTTAGCCATTATCTCTGCATTAGCCGTGCCGCTTTCACCTGTGCTCGCACAAGGCGGACTGCCGGTGTCATCCCTCAGTTCGACTCCGAGCGGCATTGATCGCGACGCTCCGCGCGTCGCCCAACTCATCGAGAAAGCCGAGCAGCATTTCAAACTGGGGACGCTGAACCTCAAAGATAATCGCCCTGATCAGGCGCGCACGGAATTTGATAAGGCCATTGATGTGGTGCTCGAATCCGGTATGGACGTGCGCTCGAACCCGCGTTTGCAGACTTATTATTTGGAACTGGTCGAGCGTGTTTTTCGGATGGAGCTGCCGGGGCAAACTCCCGCGAATGCGAGAGAGCAAGTCGCATCGGCGCAGTTCGTCCAGACTTCGACTAATGCCACTCCCGATGCCGTCATTCCACAGGTTGGTTTTCTCCGCGAGCAGAAATTTGAGCCTTCACCGCTTGATGATCTGAGCAAGCTCGAACTGAATGAGGAAGAGAAGAAGGTGACGGACGAGGATGTTGCGAAGCTCGAAGAGATTAAGAGCACCCTCGACTTCAAGTTTACCTCGAACGCGCTGGTCAGCCAGTTTATGAACTACTATCAGGGCCGCGGGCGCGCCACGATGGACACGGGCTTGCGCCGCTCCGGTCGTTACATGGCGATGGCACGCAAGATTTTCCGCGAGGAAGGCGTGCCTGAAGACATCGCTTGGCTCGGACAGGTCGAGAGTGCGTGGCGACCGACCGCCTATTCATGGGCGGCGGCTTCCGGCCTCTGGCAATTTATTCCGAGCACCGGAGCGCAGTACGGTCTGCGCCAGACCGCTTGGATCGACGAGCGCAACAGCTTCGAGAAGGCGACGCGCGCTTCCGCACGCTACCTGAAATGGCTCGCCAACCGCTATGGCGGCAACTGGGAACTGGCGATGGGCGCGTACAACACCGGCGAGGGCAACATGGATCGCGCGATTGCGCGCGGCGGAATGCGCGACTTCTGGGCGGCCTATCCCTACATCGCGCGCGAAACGAAGAATTACGTCCCCAACATTCTGGCGACGATTCTGATCGCGAAAAACCCGGAGAAGTACGGCTTCCGCAACATTCGTCCCGACGCGCCGCTCTCTTACGACGTGGTGCGCGTGCCTTCGGCGACGAGCTTGCAACTGATCGCCAGCGCGACGGATACGAGCGTCGATTTCATCCGCAGTCTCAACCCTGAGTTGCGCCGCGACATTACGCCGCGCGGCGAAGCCTACGATGTGCGCGTGCCGCCTGGTCGGGGCAAGAACTTTGTCGCGCTCTTGAAACGCGTTCCGTCTGAGCGTCGTGAGACCGCGCGCGTGGTTGCGGTAGCGCCCGGCGAAGACATCACCGCTGTCGCAGCGCGCACAGGCGTCTCCGTCGCGCAGCTTCAACAGTGGAACGCGGGCGTGGATTTGAAGGCGGCAGGTAAATTAGTAGTGCCCGCCGGCTCGGTCACTAAAGTCGGCTACTTCCCGAAACGCGGGGCGACGCTTGGCAGCAGCCTCCGTAGCGTCCGCGCGCGGGCGAATGAGACCATCGCGCAGATCGCCACGCGGCACAACGTCTCGGCCGACGAGGTTGCCCGCTTAAACGGCTTTACGCCCGACACCGCTCTCTCTTCCAACCAAGAG
>JACCRA010000787.1 GCA_013813825.1 Pyrinomonadaceae bacterium
AGGTCGCGCCGGGCTGTGCCCGCAGGAAGACGGTCTTGTCGTCGAGGATCACGAGGACGGCCGCGCCGCCTGTGGTCTTGATCGAGAGACCCTTCGCCGTCTGATCGACGATGGTCACGTCACCGATGACGCGATTCGGCGTGATGCCGGCATCCGCGGTCTGCGCCGGCGTCGCCGTCGTCGCCGTCGTCGCTGTTTGGCCGAAGGCAACGGCGGCATTCGCCGACATCACACACAACGAGAGCGCGAAAGACAGTGCTAACTTTTTCATAAGTTCTTTCTCTGGATTGAGCCGCCGGGGCGACACATTTTTTTCACGTCCGGCGGGCGTGATAGTTGCTAATTCTTTTAATTCTTAAGGAGCCACTACAGCTTAAGACGCGCGCCGTCGGCTTTTGGTTACTACGATCTTTCGGGGAATAGTCGCGGCTAATGGCATCAGGAGGCTGATTTAAGGAGCGCACCGTCAGGCTTTCGCGGGCGCTCTCCAACTGGTGCGATAGCGCGCCGTGAGCGCCAATCCGAGGCTCGTGACGACGAGACCGCCGACGGCGAACAGCCAGACGTAGGGCAAGGTCAGCAGGATGGTCCAAAACGCCGCGCCGAGCAGCAACGCCACCGACTCCGAGCGATACTTTTCCGACAGCAGCAGGCGTTGCAGCCAACGCCCCGTCGCCGCGTGGATCGCCACGCGCCCGAAGAGGTACGCGACGACGAGCAACAGCAACGCCGTCGCGCCGACGAAGACGCCGACGACCGGCGGCAGGACGTAAGCCAGCGCCGGCACGCCGAAGCCCAACACACACGCGCCGAGCAAACCGATCACGGCGACGCGCAGGCTCGTCAGTTGCAGGCGCGCGGCGGCGCGGCCAATCGCGCCGGGCGTCGCCGCCGTCAGTGCGAGCGAGACGATGAACCAGAACAAAATTGAGAGCATGCGCAAACCGAGCGCGGGTAGCGTCCAACTGGGCGCGAGTAGTGACGAAGGCTCGCGCGCCATCCGCCGCAACTCTTCCTCGTAGCCCGCATACATCATCGTGGCCGTGCCCGGCCGGCGACCCGGCGCGGTCTTGCCGTGATGATACGCGCCGCCGAAGACCCACACGTCGCCGCCGATGTATGAACCCTCACGCTGAATGATCGAGCCGCCCATCGTCGCCACATCACCCTCGACGCGGCCCTCGATCACGACATCACCGCCGAACGCTACCACGCCATGCCGGACTGTCCCGCGCACCACCACCGAGCGGCCGATGCCGAACACGTCTTTCGCGCTTTCGCCTTCAACTACCAACGCCTCACGCTCGACGCTGGCGGCGTCGGCTGGCGCGGGACTACTGGTCCCCTCTCCCGCTTGCGCGCACACGGCCGCCGTTACACACAGCAAGAGGCCGCACAGCGCGAACGTCCTGAGCAGCGCCGGCGCGAGGAATGTGGGAAAGAGTGGTTCGTATAAAGTCGCGTTCACGTTGATGGCAATCTCTGGCTTGTCCGCTTGTCCGGCCGGAGTCCCTAATACGTGGCGAACGTGGCGAAAGGTTTCAGCCCTATCGCGCCCGGGGCGGCGTCAGCATTAGCGAAAGATTGTTTTCCGTTTTGTTCGAGTGCGGGAGGAGTGAGCTTTCAATCGGCGAGGCCGGCGCGATGATATTTGACGATCAGGCGAAAGAGCAGGACACAGGCGAGTGCGATCAGAGAGAACATTAAGAACCGCGTCGCTCCCGGCCCGCCGCCGGCGACGATCACGCCGCCGACGGCGCGCAGGATTAGGGCCGCGCCGGTTAGAGTTTCCAAGACGATGTGGCCGGCCACGTCGAACGCCGTCGCGAGCGTGTGCCAGACGACGCGCGCCGGCGCGAACGCCGCGCCGAAGTTGGCCGCGCCTAATAACGCGAAAGAGATGACCGCCAGCAACAAACTTAACAGCAACGCGCGTTTTTTCTCCGAAGGGAGGCGCAGGCTACACATGTCGTTCTGCGCGCGCGCGGTAACAACTCGCGTGAAGTCCAAAGGGAGAGCGAATTCGCGGGGCGCGGCGTGGTAGTTGAAAGCGGCGTCGAGTTCGCCGAACAACTGCCGCTGTCCGGCAAGGAGAATGGCACAAGGAGGGCAGGACTCGATATGCTGCTCAAACTCTTCCGAAGCCACCGCATCAAGCTCGCCGTCGAGATAAGCAGCCACAGCCGCGTCCGCGCAACGGCAACCGGCCGGCTCCACGGTTATTGTTCTCGGCTTTGTCATAGAAAAGCTTGGGCTGAAATTTGCAGTCGCAGGCTTTAAACAAACGTCAAAGCTGAACCCGCAAACTAGAACTTAAACGCTGGTGATGCCGCGCTCGATAAGGGGCGAGCGCATCGCTTCGCGGGCGCGGAAGATGCGATTCTTGACCGTGCCGAGCGGCAAGCCGGTCACTTCCGCGATCTCGTCATAGCTGAGATCATGCGCGTGCCGCAAAATGATTAACTCGCGATAGCTTTCAGGCAGAGCGCCAACCACGCCCTCGATTTCGGCGCGGCGCTCAGCGCGTTCGCTTTCCTGTTCGGGCGTCATCGCGCCGCTCAGGATAGGGCGTTCGTGGCCGTGCTCGTCGGTCGCAAGGTCTAGTTCATGCGTCGAGTGGCGGCGTAGGTGATCGATGGCGGTGTTATGCGCGATGCGGTAAATCCAAGTTGAAAATTTGTATTCGGGGCGATAGCGCGCCAGCGAATTATAGACTTTGATGAAGACTTCTTGCGTTAAATCGAGCGCGGCTTCGTAGTCGCCCGTCATCCGATAGACATAGGACGCGATGGGACGTTGGTAGCGTCTGACCAACTCCTCGAAGCTAGACTCACGCCCGGCAATCGCCTGCGTCACCAGATCGCAATCCGCAAAGGCCACGAAACTCTCAACGGCAAGGGAATGTCCGCTCATAATTCTTCGGTGCTTTTGTTACGCCTCATCAAAGGCTTAAGTTTCGAGTTTCGGGTTGCAGACAATGCCTTTCACTCGACACCCGAAACTAAAAAGCTAAGGCTGCCAGCCCAGCGGGGGCGGCGACGAGATCGAAGGGGAGATCGCCTGCGGGCAATGCCAGCCGCACGTCTTCGGCGCTGACTAGGCGCGGGGCGACAGCAAGCGTCTCTTCGACGAGCTGCACGGCCAACTGTGGTTCGATGCCGTGGCCGGCGACGAGCACCTGCGCGATAGTCTCACCTGTGGTGGCGGCAGCCGACGTGCCGCGGCTCTCGTCCGCCGGAGTGG
>JACCRA010000514.1 GCA_013813825.1 Pyrinomonadaceae bacterium
GCCGCATCTCCTTCATGCGCTCGTCAAGTTCCTGCAAACGCTCGCGCACGATCTCGCGCACCTCAGCACACGGGCTCCGCCCCGCCTGCTTGTCCGCGATGATTCGTTTGATCTCGTCGAGCGAGAAGCCTAAGACCTGCGCGCGCTTGATAAAGTCGAGGCGTTCGAGCGCGCCCTCGTCGTACACGCGGTAGCCGCTCTGGGTGCGCGCGGGACGCCCAAGCAGCCCGCTCCTTTCATAGAATCTGAGCGCCTCGATGCCGATGCCGCTTCGCTTCGACACTTCGCCGATCTTCAGCGTGGCGCGAAGTTCGACGTTTGTCTGTTGCGACGATTTAAGTGGCGTTCTCATTATCTTCTCGTGCCTCTCTGCCCCTCTTCGCCGCTACGGTAACGGGACACCCACTCCGGCAGCCCGCAAGCTGGCTTCATCAACTCCGCGACCCGCGCAGCAGTCGGCAAGTTTTCCGTCAACGACTACCGCCGGAACGCTGCGGACGCCGTACTGCTTCGCTCTCGCCGCCACATCCGGCTGGCGCATGTCCAAGACTTCAGTCTCACACGACGGGCACGCGATTTGGTTCACCGTCTCGACGGTTTCTTCGCACACAGGACAGCCCGCGCTAAAGATTTCGATCTTACGTTTGTTGCTCATGATTGCTCCTTCTATGTCCATTATCCTTCTTGAAAACTTCTAAGAGCATTCTAAACCCTGTAGTCGTGTACGGAGTCAAATAGGAACCGTAAGTTTGTTAATTCCCATTTGTGATGACGTAATACACTTCATGACTTCGCACGAAGAGACCCGGCGCGCCCTGCGCCGGCTGGATTTTGACTTTGAGGCGATGATACTTGCCGACTCCCTTCGGCAGCCTCACCTGAAGGCGCTCACGACGGCGGTCGCCGTGCGGACCCGTGAGAGTTTACCGAACTACGTCCACGCTAAATGTGCGGTGTCGCCGAGGCGGGCCATGCGGGGGAAGCCGATCGAGCGCGAAACGTCCGACCGGGCAATGATTGCCACCGGGCGAGCGCGCCGTCTGGGCCGACGCTGCGTATCTTGTTGGCACCACCCTCCGCGCCGCCCGCTCCGGCCCGTCGCAGGGTGTTGCCAACCGACTTGCCGCCTGCTTGGCATATTTCCGCTGCGGGATGATCGAGACACACGATCCTCTTCAGGCTCTCGATCTGCGCCTGCTGCTCCTTGATGGCGTTAAGCAGTACGACGTTCAGGTGATCGTACTTAACGCCTTCGACTTCACCCTTTGGGTTGTGCGTCACCAACCGCGGCTCGACTTGGGCGACCTCCTCAGCGGCTAAACCGAGGTCGCGTGTGCCGTCGCTTTTCCACGTGAAGGAGATGGGGCGCAGGCGGCGGACGAGTTCCAGCCCGGCGGCGAAAGGTTGAACGGCGGTTTTGTAGCGCAGGCTGGAGGAACAGAAGGCGAGTGTGCCGGGAATACCACCAGTCAGGCACACGGAACTAATTCCGCCATTGATAGGGATAAAACTAAGTCTTCCATCGACTACCACCTCGCCGGCATCCTTAATCGTCAAGAACGTATTGGCAATCCCTGTATTGAGTGGGCCGCCACTGAACTCGCGCGAGCGCCCGATGAGCAGTTGCCAACCCGTGTTATCGCCGAAGCGGATGACGCCCGCGTTGGGGCTGCCGACCGACGGCTCGATGGTGAAAGCGGCGTCGGGACTCTCGCCGATCTGCACAGCGCGTAAAGGGTTCATCACCCCGCCGATCCCGATGTTGCCATTGGCCGCGATCCGCATCCGCTCCGTGATCGTGCCGCCTGTCGGCGCGGTGCGGAAGATTAGTGCCGCGGTGTTGAGTGCCCCGCTGTCGAGGTAGAGCTGCCCGTTGAAGGGACTCGCGTTGTTGCCGAAGAACTGGATCGCCGCCCCCGCCGGAGAAGTCGTTAAAGAATCCGCCCCGAAGAAGCGCAAGCCGCCGAAGTTGTCCGACAGGCGGATGTCGCGCGGATAGGTGAACTGACCGGGCGAAGTGAAAACGATGTCGCCATCCACCGTTTGATTGGCTTGCGGGCTGGGCGTTACAGTCTCATTCGGGTCTGGAGCTTTCGGTGTCGATGACGCTTCCGGCGTTGATGGCTCCGGCGGCTCCGGCCGCTGCTCCTGCGCGAGCGAGATACTGACGAGCAGCAGGCCGCAGAGCGTGGCGAGCAATAATCCTTGCCTTGCCACACAGCGCCGAAACAAAAGTGTCCATTTGCTTAGCGTTCTTTTCGCGGTGGTTTTCACGTTCATTTCTCCTTTCTTCAATGAAGCATTGAGCCTCAGCTTGCAGGATCTGTAATTAACACTGTGACGCGGCGGGCGCACGGGTCAGTGCTGGGAGCGGTAGCGACCGAGGGTGCCGATTGCGGGTTCAGATTTAAGAGAGCCTGCCGTACATCAATCTGCAAATCTGCCTCCCCGTCACTACCGCTCCGAGTACCGGCCTGTCACTCTACGGGACATTGAATCCGGTCAAAGGGTTCGCGTAGAAAGCGTCGGCCTTCCACGCCGTGCGATCCCACGGGCCGTCCTGCTCCCCGATGATCTGGACGGGGACGATGGCGCGGTCGCT
>JACCRA010000005.1 GCA_013813825.1 Pyrinomonadaceae bacterium
GTCGGGGAAGACCGGCTTTTAACCGACACCCGACACCTGACACCCGACACCCGTTTATGAATAAGCTATCGATCAAAGACCTTGACCTGCGCGGGAAGCGGGTGTTGATTCGCGTCGATTTCAATGTGCCGTTGAAAGACGGAGTGGTGGAAGACGAGACGCGGATTCGTGGGGCGTTGCCGACGATCAACTATGCGATGGAGCAGGGCGGGCGTGTGCTTCTTGCATCGCATTTGGGGCGGCCGAAGGGCGAGCGCGCGGAAAAGTACAGCTTGCGGCCTGTGGCCGGGCATTTGTCTCTATTGCTTGGTCAACCCGTCGCTTTCGCGGAAGATTGTATCGGCCCCGATGTCAAAGCAAAAGTTGACGCGCTGAAAGACGGCGATGTGCTGCTGCTCGAAAATCTGCGTTTCCACCCGGAAGAAGAGAAGAACGACGAGACGTTTGCGAAAGAGTTGGCGGCGCTGTGCGATGTGTACGTCAACGACGCTTTCGGGGCGGCGCACCGCGCGCACGCTTCGACCGCCGGGATCACAAAGTACGTCGGGCAGGCTGCCGCCGGGTTGTTGATGGAGAAAGAACTGGAATACCTCGGGCGCGTCATCAAAGACCCCGCGCACCCGTTCGTCGCCATCCTCGGCGGCGCGAAAGTGTCGGACAAGATCGCGGTCATCAACGCGCTGATCGACCGGCGCGTGGACAAACTTTTGATCGGCGGCGCGATGGCCTACACGTTCTTTAAGGCGCAGGGCTTCACCGTCGGCAAGTCGCTCGTCGAAGACGACAAGATGCCGACAGCGCTGGAGATCATCGAGCGCGCGAAAGCCGCCGGCGTCGAACTGTTGCTGCCGACGGATCATCAAGTGGTCGATAGCTTCGATCCGCTACAGAGCAAGAAAACGATCCCCATCGAATTTACCAACGCCGGTCTGGTCGGCCTCGACATCGGGGCCGAGACCGTAGATCTGTTCTCGCGTGCGCTGGCCGATGCGAAGACGGTCATCTGGAACGGCCCAATGGGCGTCTTTGAAGAAAAAGCATTGGGCTTCGATCAGGGGACGGTTGGCGTCGCGCGCGCCGTCGCCGAAGCGGCCGACCGCGGCGCGACGGTCATCGTGGGCGGCGGCGATTCGGTCGCGGCGGTGAATGATGCGGGCGTCGCCGAACGCATCACGCATATCTCGACCGGCGGCGGCGCGACCCTCGAATTTCTCGCCGGTGACGAGTTGCCGGGCGTCGCGGCCTTAAACGATAAATAAGAGGTCAGAGTAGTTAGAGGTCAGAGGTCAGTGAAAACTGTTCCCTTCTGACCTCTGACCTCTGACCACTGACCACTGACCTCTGAGCATGAGAAAACCTGTCATCGCGGGCAACTGGAAGATGTACAAGCTAGTCGCCGATTCAGTGGCGATGGCGCTTAACTTGCGCCCGCTGGTGGCGAACGCGAATCACTGCGAAGTGATCATCGCGCCGGTCTTCACGGCTTTGAAGACGGTGGCGGATCGGCTCGAAGGCTCGAACATTAAAATCGCCGGGCAAGATTGCTCGGTTGAAACTCAGCACGGGGCGCACACCGGCGAAGTGGCCGCCGACATGCTGCGCGACGCCGGCGCTTCACACGTCATCGTCGGCCATTCCGAGCGGCGGCAGTTCTATTTCGAGACTGATACCTTCGTCAACCGCAAGACGCAGGCGGCGCTGGCGGCGAATCTAACGCCCATCGTGTGTGTTGGCGAAACGCTGGCGCAGCGCGAGGCGGGACACCCCGAAAGCGTCGTCCGCGGCCAACTCGAAGGCGGATTGCGCGGGTTGACAGCCTCTGACCTCGACCGTATCATCGTCGCCTATGAGCCGATCTGGGCTATCGGCACGGGACTCACCGCGACGCCGGAGCAAGCGCAGGAAATGCACGCGTTTATCCGGCGCGTTTTCGCGGAGAGGGCTTCAAACGGGCAAGCCGGGGCGTTGAGAATTTTGTACGGCGGATCGGTGAAGCCGGATAACATCGCCGGCTTAATGAAGCAGCCGGATGTGGACGGCGCGCTCGTCGGCGGGGCCAGCCTTGAAGCCGAGACGTTCGCGCAACTCGTTAATTACAATCGTTGAAATCCAATTAGAGGATCACAAATCTTGGTCTATTTTTTATACGCTTTATTTATTCTGGTTTGCGTCGTGATGATCGTCACGGTGCTGTTGCAGCCGGGGAAGGCTGACGCGGGTGCGCTCTTCACCAGTTCCGTGTCGAGCACGGCCTTCGGGCCGCGCGGCACGCAGTCGATTCTGGCGAAAGTTACTATCATCTCGGCGGCGCTCTTTATGTTGCTCGCGCTGGCCCTCTCGCTTCCCGCTTTAACTGGCTCGCGCTCGGTGCTGCAATCAATCGATGCGGAAGCGACGCCGCAACCCGCGGCGACTCCCGCGGCTACGCCCGCGACGGTGGCGACCCCAGTGACGGACGCGCCCACGCAGACGGTTGTTCCACCCGCCGGAAACACGAACACTGCGGCGACGCCAGCCACGCAAGGCGACGGGCAAACGCCTGCGCCGTCTGAGAGAAAATAAAACGGTCGCCGGAATGATAACCGCAGAGAGAATCTCAGGTTTCTTTGCCCGAATTGCCATAGTCAAACTTCGACGTTCGGCAGGAGTTTGGGCTTGACAGATGTAACAACTTGTCGGAGAAGGGCAACTTATTACCGGCAAAAGCGAAAGCAACTGGTAGCTAAGGAAAAATTAGTTGCTCTTTGATTGAG
>JACCRA010000007.1 GCA_013813825.1 Pyrinomonadaceae bacterium
AACTGCAACACACCCTTGCCCAGCAGATCACGCAGGCCGAAGCAGCGGTCGGGCGGGAAGAGTCGCGGCAGGTGCGTCACGCGCTGGCGCAGAATTTGAGCATCCTTAAGCAGCGCCTCGGTCGCATTAAGAAGCTGGAAGAGTTGGTCCGCCTGCTCGAAGCCCGTCTGCAAGTGATTAAAAATTCGCTCGGCTTGATTCAAGACGAGGTTTACACTTTTACCGATGTCGCCGGTATTCAGGGGATGGTCGATAATCTGCTGATTAACTTGAGCATCAGCGAAGAATTTCGCTCCGAGTACGAAGACGTGCTGAACGTCGAGGCCGACTTGGGCGGATTGTCGGCGCTGGAAAGCTCTAGCGGAGCAGCGCGCTCCACCGAAGCGACCATCGCGGCCGGCGACGCCGAGATCAGGGCGCGGCAGGCGCGCAGCCGTCAGGCGCAACGAATCAAATGAATGACTGGGCGGTTGAATTAAGCGACGAAGACAAAGGAGTTCAAGCCAGACATGGCGAACACTAAACGGCCCGCCGACCCACGCAGCACCGAAGAAATTTTGCGCGAGATGGAAGAGCTATCGAAGAGCATCGATCAGACGCTCTCGGAGGTTTCCGGCCCGGCGGAGTCGTCGCATCCGGCATCCCCTTCATCAGCCGCGTCCGCGCAACACGGCAAAGGTGGCGCGTTTAAATCGCTGCTTAATTTTTTCGTCTCCGTCGAGTCAGAAGAGGGCGCGCCCGCTTCCGGGTCGGTTGCGGGCGGCGAGACGGCTTCCGCTACGTCGTCAACTAATCAGTCGCCGTCGGCGGCGGGGCCGCGCGTCAAAGATTTAGTCGCGGGCGAGGAGCACCCGACGTTCGACGTGCCGGACGACGCGGCCGGCGCGGCGGCGGGCGATCTGTCGCGCAAAGCTTTTGAAGAGATTTACATGGAGGCCGGCGTCGCCGATTCGCCGTGCAGCGTCGAAGAGTTAGCGAAGCTGTTGGAGAATCCAGCGATCTCGAATCAACCGATGAGCGTCAAGATTGTGGCCGTCAATCTAACGCTGTCGGCCAAAGGCGTCGGCGTGGACGTACCGGTGGCCGACGCCGTGCGCCGCGACCGCGCGCTCGACGCTTATCAATCGATGCTGGCCGAACGCGCCCGCGCCACCGAGGAACGCAACGCCGAGTTGATCCAACAATTGACGAAGGAGGCGGAAGAGTATCTCAAGCGCAAGCAGGTCGAGATGGAAACTCTGCGCGCCGAGACGGCCGAGGCCAACCGCCAGTCAGTCGATTTCGCAATGCGTCGCGAGGCGGAAGAGAAACGGCTGGCCGATCTCATCAGTCCTTTCCTCGAAGGCCGGCCCAGCCCCGTCACGGTTGGCAACAAGGCCAGCGAAACGAAGCCGTAATTAGCCCGGCGTCACATTTGTAGGAACCAGAGGCCGGGCGAGTGTCCGGCCTTTTTCTTCCGTTTGACCTACTGTCTAATGAAGGAATTGAAGCGAGAGGGAGATGCAAAGTTGGCGGCTGGAAATCGAGTACGAGGGCACGCGCTATAGTGGCTGGCAGAAGCAGCCGCACGCGCGCACCGTGCAAGGCGAATTGCTGAAGGCCGCTGAGACATTTTTGGATGCGAAGGTCGAGCTTGGCGGCTCCGGCCGCACTGATGCCGGCGTTCACGCGCTCGGTCAGGTTGCGCACTTGAAGTGCGGAACGTCGCGCCAGCCTCCTTCCAATCGACAACTCCAAATCGGCATCAACAATCTTCTGCCCCACGACATCAATGTTCTCGGCGTGTCCCCCGCGCTTGCTAACTTTCACGCCCGCCATGATGCTCTCGGCCGTTATTATCTCTACCAGATCGCGACCAGACGGACGGCCTTCGGTAAACCGTTTGTCTGGTGGGTGCGCGACCGCCTGCACGTCGCGGCCATGAGCGAGGCGTGCGATTTTGTTATTGGCCGCCACGACTTCCGCTCTTTTTGCGAGAGCACTGAGACGCAAACTTCAACCGTAGTCCAAGTCGAGACGGCGCACGTCTTCACGCACGGCAGTCTCATCCTTTTTCGCATCGGCGCGAGTCACTTCCTTTGGAAGATGGTGCGGCGTCTCGTCGGCGCTCTCGCGGAGGTTGGCCGTGGCCGTTTGTCGGTAGGCCAGTTCAGCCGGCTGCTTAAAACTCCTTCCAACGAGCCGGCCGCGTGGACAGCCCCGCCTTCCGGTCTTTTCCTTGAGCGCGTCGTTTACGCCGGGGAGCGCCCTCCGACACAGCGCAGTCCCGCCATCCTTTTTTAGGATCAGCCAGAAAAAACGCCCATTATCTCTTAACCGCCGGAGACACATTGAGGATGGACTTCAGTCTTTCCGTCTCGACGCGCTTTATGTTTAACATGGTTGGGTACGAAAGGAGACAGACGCTCATTTCTCCTTGCTGTAAATATGCTGGGCACCGATCTCCCTAAACCACAAACTGAGTGTTGCTGAGACTGATTCTTTTACCGCGCTTGCTCAAGGAGGCCCAACTATGTCCACGCAGTTCGACAGTTCGATCATTCTCGACGTTAATGAAAAGAACGCCCGCACCAACAACGACCGCCGCCGGTTTTTAACTACCGCCGGCATCGCCGGTATCGCCGCTGCTCTCGCCGCGAGTCCGCTGGCTGAGATGACTGCCGCCGCGCAAGGTGGCACCGTCACAGACGTGAATATCCTGAATTTCGCCCTTAATCTGGAGTATCTGGAGGCGGAGTTCTAC
The DNA here is from genome assembly GCA_013813825.1 of Pyrinomonadaceae bacterium. Classification (GTDB taxonomy): domain Bacteria; phylum Acidobacteriota; class Blastocatellia; order Pyrinomonadales; family Pyrinomonadaceae; genus JACCRA01. The sequence continues at coordinate 2,744 of JACCRA010000007.1, forward strand.
GTGCGTGCGGCCTTCGGTCGAGGGCTTGCCGACGCGGATGTGACAGGGACAGGCACGCCCGGCGGCGTGACGGGCGGTCGCCAAGTGACATTTGCCACGGAGGCGATCCGGCAGTACGCCATCGAGATCGCGAACGACGAAGAGGCGCACGTGAGGTTCTTTCGGACCGCGCTCGGCGCTAACAGAATAGCCCGCCCGCAGATCGATCTGATGAACAGTTTCACCGCCGCCGCCCGCGCCGCCGGCGTCATCGGCGGCGATCAAATCTTCGATCCTTTCGCCGATGAGAACAGCTTCTTGTTGGCCGCCTTTATCTTCGAGGATGTTGGCGTCACGGCTTTCAAGGGAGCTGCGCGGTTCATCCAGAATGGAGATTTTCTCGAAGCCACTGCCGGCGTTCTCGCTGTCGAGGCGTATCACGCGGGACTGATCAGAACAGTCCTGTTCGCACGAGGCCTGAGTACGCCGGCAAGGCAAATCTCCGATCTCAGGGATTCGGTGGACGGCGCCGACGACCGCGATCAGGGCATCGTCCTCAACGGTCTGGCTAACATTTTCCCCACCGACGCCAACTCCATCGCCTTCAGCCGCACGCCGAGGCAGGTGCTGAACATCGTCTATCTGGCGGAGAACGCGGCTTCGGGCGGTTTCTTCCCGGCGGGCGTGAACGGCACGGTCCCGATAGTACCGTGACGAGCGTAGGGGCCGACGCCACGAATATGCGCCGGCCGCCGTTCCAGTCAAGGTTAATTTATTTGAGTGGCTCGCCACACTGACGGCTCAACGTCATTAGACTATGGGGAGGCTGATTTATGCACCACAGGATGCTTCGATTGGGTTGCGCCATTGCCATCATTGCCGCACTCACGCTGAACCTCGCTTTGCCGGGGGCGCGGGGCGTCGTTTACGCTCAGGACATAGAGGATAAAGATCGACCAGACGTGCGGCCGCTCGCCGCTACGGCCGGCTCAACCGTCTTCGCGCTCGCCGTGGCGCCCGGCCTCGGAGCGCAGCCACAACGATTGATCAGTTTCGACGTTAGTGCGCCCGGCTCGCTGCAAGGCGATGTGCGAATTTCGGGTTTGCCGCCGGGAGAGGTTTTGAAGGGGATTGATTTTCGACCAGCCACCGGCGAGTTATTCGCCCTTGGCGGCACGAGCCGGCTCTACGTGATCGATCCGTTCACGGGCGTCGCCACGGCCACCGCCGCCCCGTTCACTCCGGTCGTCGATGCCACCAGTTTCTTCGGCTTCGACTTCAACCCCGTGCCGGATCGCATCCGCGCCATCGCCGGCACCAACGATCAGAATCTCCGGCTCAACCCGAACACGGGCGCGGTTGCCACCGCCGATCCTAACGTCGCCTACGCGACCGGCGATCCGAGCGTGGGGCAACTGCCGAACATCGTTGCCGAAGCCTATAGCAACAACGTCGCCGGCGTCACCTCAACGACGAACTTCGCGATTGACGCGCGCCCCGACGGTCCGGCTCGCTTGGTCCTCGTCGGGACGCGCGACTTTCCGAACTCGCCGCCGGGTGGTGGCACGGCTGTCTCACCGAACACCGGCCAGCTCTTTACCGTCGGCAACTTGCAGACTGCCGCCGGGGAGATGTTGCGGTCGAATAATTTTATCGGCTTCGACATCTTTGAGACTTCCGCCACCGGCTTCCTTTCGCTGACGCCGGAGAATCCGTTCAACTCAACTTCGAGTTTGTACACCGTCAACTTGAATAACGGCACGACGACGCTGGTTGGTCCTATCGGCGGCAACCTCCGTGTCGATAGCCTGACCATCGCCGTGCGGAGCATGGTGCGGGCAACGGTCCAGCTTTCGGCGGCGAGTTACACTGTCGCCGAGGGCGCCGGCAGCATAACCATTACCATTGAGCGCGTCGCCACCACTCCTCCCGACACGACACAGCCGATCACACTTGAATTCCAGACCGACGACATGGGAGACGGCATCCGTTGTGACGTCATCAACGGCCTTGCCACTCCGCGCTGCGACTATTCCACAGCGAGCAGACGCATCACGTTCGCTTCCGGCGAGACGAGCCAGACCGTGACTATCTTCATTGTGGACGACGGCTTCGCGGAAGGCAGCGAGACGTTCACCGTCTCCTTGAGAGATGTCTCGACCGGCAGCCAGATCGGAAGTACGGGGGGCCGCGCAACCGTCACCATCA
>JACCRA010000037.1 GCA_013813825.1 Pyrinomonadaceae bacterium
ATTCTGTACTGAGATCGATTTGCTCAGTGACGCCCGCTCAATCAATCCGCCAAGCTGTGGCACAATGCTCCGGCAATCATCAATCTTGGAGCAGGTGATCCCAATTGCATCGTCGAAACTTCATTAAACAGGGCGCGTTAGTAGCCGGCGTGGTGACGCTCGGCCGGCCGTCTCTGCTGCGCGACGGGGAGAGCAGTCTTCTGGCCGCTGCCTCGCAGGCGGACGTCGATTTGTTCGCGTTGGAGGAAGCGACCATCGCCGACTTGCAGACCCGGATGAGCGCGGGGCAGTTGAGCGCCCGCGACCTCGCGCAACAGTACCTTGCCCGCATTGAGCAGTTCGACCGGCGCGGCGCGGCGATCAACTCGATCATCGAGATCAATCCCGACGCCGTCGAGATCGCCGAAGCGTTGGATCGCGAGCGCAAGGCGCGCGGCACGCGCGGGCCGCTGCACGGCATCCCCGTCCTCGTCAAAGACAACATCGACACCGCCGACCGGATGATGACCACCGCCGGCTCGCTCGCGCTCGTCGGCTCCCGTCCGTCGCGGGATGCCTTTGTCGTTGACCGTCTGCGCGCGGCCGGCGCGGTTATTCTTGGCAAGACGAATTTGAGCGAGTGGGCCAACTTCCGCTCGACGCATTCGACAAGTGGGTGGAGCGGGCGCGGCGGCCAGACGCGCAACCCTTACGCGGTCGAGCGCAATCCTTGCGGCTCAAGTTCCGGCTCAGGCGCGGCTGTGGCCGCGAATTTCTGCGCCGCCGCCGTCGGCACCGAAACCGACGGCTCAATCGTCTGCCCCTCGTCAGCCAACGGTATCGTCGGCATCAAGCCGACGCTGGGATTGGTGAGCCGCTCCGGCATCATCCCCATTGCTCACAGCCAAGACACGGCCGGGCCGATGGCGCGCACTGTCGCCGACGCGGCCATCCTGCTCGGCGCGCTGCAAGGACTTGATCCGCGCGACGCGGCGACGACGGCGCAGGGGACCAACAGCCGCCGGACTCTCGACTACACACGCTTTCTCGACGCGGACGGTTTGCGCGGCGCGCGGCTCGGCGTCGCCCGCAAATTCTTCGGCTTCAACGACAAGGTGGATGGATTGATGAAAGAGGCCATCGACGTGATGAAGCGGCTCGGTGCAGTTATCGTCGATCCGGCCGACATGCCGACGGCGGGCAAATTCGACGACTCAGAATTTGAAGTATTACTCTACGAGTTCAAAACTGATCTCAATCGCTATCTCGCCGGCCTCGGAGCCAAGGCCCCGGTCCGTTCGCTCAAAGAGGTGATCGAATTTAACGAGCGAAATCGCGACCGGGAGATGCCGTACTTCGGTCAGGAGATTTTCCACAAAGCCGAAGCGAAGGGACCGCTCACAGAACGTGCTTACCGTCTGGCGCTCAGAAAAAATCAACGGCTCTCACAACTCGAAGGCATCGACGCCGTGATGCGCCGTCATCGGCTCGACGCGCTGATCGCGCCGACAGGCGGCCCGGCGTGGACGATTGATCTCGTCAACGGCGATCACTTCTCAGGCAGCAGTTCGACACCGGCCGCAGTCGCCGGCTACCCCAATATCAGCGTGCCCGCCGGCGAAGTTTTCGGTCTCCCGGTCGGCATTTCCTTCTTCGGCCGCGCATATACCGAACCCACGTTGATTAAGTTGACCTATGCTTTCGAGCAGGCCACTAAATATCGCCGGGCGCCGAACTTGGCGGACAAAACCTGAGTGACGGGAGATGCTGAGGGCATGGAAGAGTTAAGAACAGATTTCAGATTTGCGATTTGAAATTTACTCGCCCCGCCCGTTAGCGTGATAGCGGCGGGTTGCGTCTCACTGTCACCGAGCGAAGCACTTCTGCTTATCGACGTCACGGCGTCCCGCAGATTGTTGTTGTTCCTTTCATCCCCGTGTACGCCAGCGGACAGACGCCCTCACCTTCAAGGCTTATAAAGCTGCTCTACATTTATCAAAAACTTGATCCTATCTCCGGCGATAACAGACGGCCGGCATTGGTGCGTGTGTGGTAAGCTTGCGTTCAACCAAGTCTGACCACGCGACGGTTTAATAGAGTAAGGTGTTTGTGAGCGAAAATAGAGAGATGATGTTGCCGTCTGTGATGGACGGCGCGGATTTTCAGCACGGCTCGATCTTTTTCGTCGGCACGGCGACGGTGCTGGTGCGCTACGCCGGCTTCACGATCCTGACCGATCCGAACTTTCTGCACAGCGGCGATCACGTCCATCTCGGCTACGGGATGACCTCGCGCCGGCTGACCAATCCGGCGCTCGACATTGAAGCCTTGCCGCCGCTCGATCTCTGCGTGCTATCGCACTTGCACGGCGATCACTTTGATCGCATTGCCGAGAAGAAATTAAATACGGCTCTGCCCATCGTAACGACGCGTCATGCCGCCGCGTCGCTCCGGCGCAAAGGTTTCACCGCGCCGCAAGGTCTCAAGACGTGGGAGACCGCCACTTTCAGAAAGGGCGCGGCCACGTTGCGGATCACCTCGATGCCCGGCAAGCACGCGCCCGGCCCGCTCTCGCTATTGCTCCCGCCCGTGATGGGCAGTTTGCTCGAATTCCAGACTGCCGGCGAGCACACGGCGCTTCGCCTCTACATCACCGGCGACACGCTGATTCATGAACATTTGCGCGAGATTCCCCGCCGCTATCCGGAGATCGATCTCGCGCTACTGCACCTCGGCGGCACGCGCATACTCGGCCTCATGTTGACGATGGACGCGGATCAAGGCGTCGAAGCGATCAAGATGATTCGCCCGCGGACGGCGATTCCCATCCACTATAATGACTATACGGTCTTCAAATCGCCGTTGCGGGATTTCCAGAAAGCAGTACGCGCGGCCGGACTCGAAAAGAAAGTCGTGTATCTGAGCCACGGCGAGACTTACGGCTTCGAGGTGCCGGCGAGTCGCTGGCATCAACAAGGGAGGGGAACGACTGCGGCGGCGGAAGCGGTGCGGCCTGAGCGGCAAGCTCCAACAAGTTATCAGAGCGCGACAGCGACGAGCGCGACAAACGGCGACGGCCGCAGAGGCAGCGGCATCAGTGCGGGGTTGGCGTTGCTCGGGGGTGCTGGCATTGGCGCGGCCATCATGTATTGGAGCGCTCCACAGAAAATGGCTGGCGGCTCGCGCTCAGGCGCGAACGGGAAATCGATCCCTTCGCATCGCAAAGGTTCAGCGGTGGAGCGAAAGCCTTCCGGCCGCTTCTGACACCCAGCCCTCGCGGCAACAGCACCCTTTCCAAACTTTCATTCGCTTCGTCCGGCTGTTAGCGCGGCCTGCCTACACGCGCCTTCTCTTGTGCTATAATCTCGCACCTCGCTGACCCACGCTCGATCACAACAGCATTTGGCACGCTCATATAAGACAGGAGGCTTGACTGAAATGGCTACTGAACTGCAACGCGAAACAACGTCCCCCAGCACGAATTTTGAAGAACTGCTCGGCGCGGATGCCGGAACGCTGCTCTCCCACACTTCACGGACGATCCCGAAGGATCAAATCCAACTGCCCGGTCCCGATTTCGTGGACCGCGTCTTCTCCGCTTCCGACCGCACGCCGCGCACCCTGCGGGCGTTGCAATCCCTCTTTGACGCGGGACGGCTCGCCGGCACCGGCTACCTCTCAATCCTGCCGGTCGATCAGGGCATCGAACATTCGGCCGGCTCTTCGTTCGCGCCGAACCCGATCTACTTCGATCCCGAAAACATCGTCAAGTTAGCCGTCGAAGGCGGTTGCAACGCCGTCGCCTCGACCTTCGGCGTGCTTGGCATCGTCGCGCGCCGCTACGCGCACAAAATTCCGTTCATCGTCAAGATCAACCACAACGAGTTGCTCTCGTACCCGAACCGTTTCGATCAGGTGCTCTTCGGCACCGTCGATCAATCGCACGATATGGGCGCGGTCGCCATCGGCGCGACCATCTATTTCGGCTCCGAAGAATCAACCAGACAGTTAGTGGAAATCGCCGAAGCCTTCTCTTACGCGCACGAACTCGGAATGGCGACGATCCTCTGGTGCTATCTCCGCAACAACAAATTCAAGACGCCCGAAGGCGACATGCACACGGCGGCCGACCTGACGGGACAGGCCAACCACCTCGGCGTCACCATCGAGGCCGACATCATCAAGCAGAAGCTGCCGACCACCAACGGCGGTTACAAGGCGCTCAACATGGAAGGGTCCAGTTACGGCAAGACGAGCGACAAAATTTATAGCGAGTTGACGAGCGATAATCCTATCGATCTCGTTCGCTACCAAGTCGCCAATTGCTTCATGGGTCGTTGCGGCTTGATCAACTCCGGCGGCGAGTCGAAAGGCGCGACCGATACACAGGAGGCCGTCCGCACCGCGATCATCAATAAGCGCGGCGGCGGCATGGGTTTGATCTCCGGCCGCAAAGCCTTCCAGCGTCCGATGAGTGAAGGCGTCGCGATCTTGAACGCGATTCAGGATGTTTATCTCTCGAACGACATCACCATCGCTTAACTTGAAGTGAGCAGTGAACAGAGAGCGGTGAGCAGTTAGAAGCGCAAAAGTCTTTAACCGCTCACCGCTCTCTGTTCACTGTTCGCTGCTAACGACTGTCGTGAGCGAAGAACCTCAGACTTCCGACACGGAACTGCTGCACGCCATCGCGCGTGGCGACGAATTGGCGTTGGCCGCGCTTTATGATCGTTACAGCTCCATCCTTTTAGGACTAATCCTCCGTATATTGCACAACCGCCCCGAAGCGGAAGACGTTTTGCAGGAAATGTTCCTGCAAGTCTGGCGTCGGGCGGCTGATTTTGACGAAGCGCGTGGGCGCGGGTTCACCTGGCTCGTGACGCTGGCGCGCAGCCGTGCCATCGACCGCCTCCGCGCGGTCGCCTCGCGCGAACGCGCCGCGACCGCCGCGATGCATGAATCGCACGGGGACGTGTCCGACGCCAGCGACGACGTGCTGCGTTCCGAGCAGGCTGAGATCGTGCGCCGCGCGCTCGACGGTATTCCCGAAGAGCAACGCCGCGCGTTGGTGCTGGCCTATTACGAAGGGCTGACGCAGTCGGAGATCGCCGAGCGGCTTAAGCAACCACTTGGCACAGTGAAGACGCGGATGCGCTCCGGGATGATCAAGCTCCGAGAGTTGCTGGGCGAGCAGATGAGAAGTGTGCGGATCGGTTCTTAATGAAGCACGAAGAGTACAAAGAATTACTTGAAGTTGCCGCGCTCGACGCGCTCGACGCGGCGGAGGGGATCGCGCTTGAAGCACATCTGGCCGAATGCGCGACGTGCCCCGCCGAAGCTGACGCATGGCGCGAAGTCGCCGCCGCGCTCGCCCTACCGATGACGCCCGTCAAGCCGTCGGCCGCCGTACGCGAACGATTGCTCGAAGCTGTCCGCACGCAATCGCCACCCGTCCACGCCGTCGCAGCGCCGGACGCGCAAACGAATGGTGAAGGAGTTGCCGCGCAAACTTCAAATGTCGTCTCGCTCGACTCGCGCCGCGAGCGGCGCGGCGTCATCATCAGCAAGCCGCTGTTGACATTCGGCAGCATCGCCGCCTCCGTCGCCATCGCCGCGCTCGCTGTTACGCTCGCGCTGCTGTGGTCTCAGAACAAAGCGTTGAAGACGCAACTGGCGCAGATGAGCGATAGCCTCCGACAAACAGAACAAGAGATTGGTTCCCTACGCGCCGACCGCGAGTTGCTCGCCGCGCCCGACGCGCGCGCCGTCGCGCTAGCCGGCACTAAAGACGCTACCAAAGCGCAGGCACGCCTGACATTTGATCAGCGCACCGGGCGCGCGATACTCGTCGCCGCGAATTTGCCGCCCGCGCCCGCCGGCAAGGCCTATCAACTGTGGTTTATCGCCGGCGGCAAGCCGTTGCCCGGCGGCCTCTTCCGCCCCGACGCGACCGGCCACGCCGAATTGCACGACACCGTCCCAACCGCCGGCCGCAACGCCAACACCTTCGCCGTCACCCTCGAACCGCAAGGCGGAGTTCCGGCACCGACTGGCAGCATGTACCTGCTGAGCGCGGCTTCCTAAACAACATCTTTTCGCTTCGGCTCTTTCCCGGCTTGCGCTCGCGTACGTCTATCGAGAAAATTGCTACACTTCATTTTCTGAAGTCATCGCGACAGGCGAGATTCACAGCCACGAGGGAGAAATAAGTTGAGCAACCAAACACCTAAAGAACAGCCTGCAGAGCAACCCGAACCGACCAATCAGGTTTCCGAACATACCGGACAGTTCGACGCGCGCTTTATGCTCTGGCGCATGTTTTGCACCGAGAACAGCGTGCCGGTCGAAAGTTTACCTAGCGACCTGACCGGCGAGCCGAAAGAGAAGTGGGAAAAGATGAAGAACGAGCAGCTTCATAACGAAGACTCGTAGTCAGTATCCAACCAATCGCGCATATCAACCGCTGCTCTCCCTCTCCCCTAAGACGAGACGCGCGTCAAGACGCTGCTAAAAATTCTCCGCCGGCCTCCCGGCGATCAACATTTCGGCAAGGATAAAGGCGGAAGGATGAAAGAGACGAAGTCTCTTTCATCCTTCCGCCTTTATCCTTTATGCTTGCTCTTCACCTCGCCTCCACGAACTGCGGCGGCGGCGGCCGTTGGCTCGGAACGCTTTCGGCGTTGATCAATTTCAACTCGCCGGCGCAGTCGTGACAGAGCCAGACGACGATGTTGTGTGCGTCCGACCAGAAGAAGGCCGTGACGCGAGTAGAAAATTCGAGCGCGGCCCCGCTCTTCAAGCGTTGGAGAGATTGCACGTAAGTGGTGCCGCGGTAGAAAAAGCCTTCCGCGCCCTGCTGACGATGCAGGCATTCACGCTCGCGGTATCTATCGTCGTTCATGATCGTCGGGTTCATCATCTTTGACTTCTTCCTTCGCCTCGCCGACCTAATTCCCGGCGAAAAATCAAACCGTGACATTGGTTCCCTGCATGTCGGCGACTTTACTACCGCCGGGCGGCGTCGCCGAGGAGTTGGCTCTCTCAGTTGCAGCACTCATCGCCACGGCCGGGACGGCGGTGGCGGGCGGCTTCCCATTCGCGACTTCGGGCGCTAGCGCGGCGCGCGTTGGCATTGAGACTGGCGCTGCTGCCGCGCGTTGTGTCATGTGGCAACTGCCCTCAAAGATCGCGCCCTGCTCAATGATCAGTTCCGGCGTCTGGATGTTGCCGACGACACGCGCCGTGCGCCCCAGTTCGAGCCGCTCCGTCGTGTTGATGTCGCCGTTAATGGTGCCGTTGATTTTTGCCACAGCGACGTTGATCTCGGCATCCATCTGCCCGCCACTGCTGACGATGAGCGTCCCCTTTTCGGAGTTAACACGCCCCGCCAAGCGACCGTCCACGCGAAGCATCCCTTTGAAAGTGGCCTCGCCTGTCAACGCCGTCGTGTTGCCGACGAAGCCGCCGACCACGCCATCCTTGATCGCCCGCGCAAGATTCTCGTGCTCTGTCGTCGCCCCGCCGGCGCGCCCGGCCGCCGACTCACCCGCCGGAAGCTGCTCGGCAAAAACCTTCTCACTTGAAATAGCTGCTAACGCCGAAGGAGTCGTAATAACCGGCGGCTGAGGAACATTTCCCAAGTGTTCCTCAGCCGGCTCCGACTTTGAGCCTCTACCCATTCTTAACATGCACTACTCCCTTCAATTTTAGTTCAGGTAATGATGGCCGCTGCGGTCGTTTTAACGTGGACGCCTCTTGCAACAAGCGCCTGAAGCTGCGAGTTGGGTGCGGTTGGTTCGCCTAATTAAGGAACGGCGTTCGATGTGATCAACCAACGGGGTGTCATCCTACACCGAACCGCACGGTTTTTCTTGTTTTTCTTCCTAGGTGTTCTAACTTTTACGCTAGAGACTTCCTCCAACAAGCACCCTAGCTAAAGTTTCAAAGAGCCGCACAGGTGACTCTCGTAGGTGATCTACGCTGACGAGACAATGACTATCGTAATGATAAGGAGAGTAGCACAACTTGAAGGCGCAAATTTGAAAACATGTGCCCGGTGGCTGCGGAGTCGCCTCTAACATAAATGGTCGAGGTCTTCTCCGATATTTAGCTAAACACAAGCGACAGCCAAGTTTATTGCGAGGCGGTTGTAATGTGATTATGTTCCGACAAAATTAGCGCTTAAAAATTCAATGAACGGCGCAACCAGTATCGCAACTTACTTGCCAGCCTCGACATTGTGCCCGAACGAAAGAGCATATCGAGGGACAGGCACATCGTCTGATCATCTCTGTGTGCTCTGTGGCTCAAAACCTTCTCTTGCCTCCTATAGTTTCCTCTTCAAAACGCTGTCACTCCGATTTTCAGTGCGTTTTGATATACTGGCTTCCTATAATCAACATCGCCCGTCGCAGGACTCCTGGCACCGTTATGATGCGCGGCTCCCAATGCGGCTGGCTTTGATCTACTCTGACTTTATGCGCGAAATGACACTGAGTTTCAGGGAGAGGACGTGCCGCGCGGCGCAAATCAAAGAGCGTGCACTGCAAGAAGGGTTCCATAAAGTCGGCATTGTTTCCGCCGCGCCGCTCATGGAAGAAGGCGCGCGACTTGCCGAGTGGCTGCGGCGTGGCTTCCACGGCGAGATGCGTTGGATGGAACGCGACCCAACGCAACGCACCGATCCGTGTCAACTCTTCCCGGCGGCGCGTTCCGTCGTCGTCGTCGCGCTCAACTATTACACCCCGCACGAGCACGCGGACGATCCGGCGATTGGCAAAATCTCACGCTATGCGTGGGGCGACGATTATCACGATGTGGTTGGCGAAAAGCTAAAATCCTTGCTTGCATGGATCAAGAAGCAATGGCCGGAGGCCGAAGGCAAGACGTGCGTGGACATTCAGCCGATGATGGACAAGGCGTGGGCGGTGCGCGCTGGACTCGGTTGGATCGGCAAGCACTCGAACCTCATTACGCGCGACTTCGGCTCATGGGTCTTTATCGGCGAATTGTTGCTCAACCTTGAACTGGCGGCGGATACCGAGCGGGAAGCGGATCACTGCGGCTCCTGCACGCTCTGCCTTGACGCCTGCCCGACTGGGGCGATCACCGAATCCTACGTCGTCGATTCCAACCGCTGCATCTCCTACGCGACCATCGAACTGCGCGCGCCCGAACTGCCCGCCGCCGTCGCCGGCAATCTCGACCAATGGCTCTACGGCTGCGATACCTGTCAAGATGTGTGCCCATGGAACCGCTTTGAGCAACCGACCGACGAAGTTCGCTTCGAGCCGCGCCCCGGCAACATCTCGCCCAATCTCGCCGAGATCATCGCTCTCACTCCCGAAGCCTACGCCGCCCGCTTTCGCCGCAGCGCCGTCAAGCGCGCGAAGCTCACGGGACTGCAACGCAACGCCCACGCGCTTGCGCGACAAGTCGCGGCCAGTGCCGGGAATGACAACGGGGATTGAGCCGCTACTTTTGCTTGTCAATCGATTTCATAATTTTAGGAGTTACGCAGGTGGCGGAGTCGGGCGGAAACCGAGGACGTTAGGGAGCGTGCCTGAAGCTCACACACTCGCTGACGCTCTCGGTTTCTGCCCACACTGCGTAACTCCTTCATGTCTTGAGCGCCCGCCCGGCCGGTTCACCCTTGCGCCTGATTGAAAGCCGACCCACGCGCGTCGTACACTCTTCCGGCCGCAACAACCCAATAGCCGTGAGAGATTATTATTGATGCTCAACATTCAACTTAAAGACCGCACGGAAGGGCCGGTCTATCTCCAAGTGCGAAATCAAATTGAAGCGCAGATTCGCGACAAAGGGATCGCCTCCGGCGAGAGCCTGCCCCAGCCCTCCGCCCTCGCGCAAAAACTGTCCGTCGATAAAGGCGAAATCCAGCGCGCTTATTTCGAGTTGGAACAATTGGGGCTGATTAAGAAATCCGCGCGCAAAGATTTTCTCTCCGGCAGAGAGGTCATTACCTATTCGGTGAGCTAACTATCCACGCGTCCGCCCCATGCTCGGCTCCCCCGGCTTGGAAGGCGTGATCCGCGCGGCGTATCATAGCGGATGTTATTAAGGCGCAGGCGTGAGTAAAGACCCGCGCCGGACACCGCTTGTGATTGTCAAATTTAACGTGACTGAACTACTTAAAGATTCCTACAACCGTGTGATCCGCGATTTGCGCGTGTCGCTGACCGACCGGTGTAATTTCCGCTGCTTCTACTGCCTGCCGCACGGCGAGCCGCCGATGGCCCCGAAGGAGCAGATGCTCACTTACGAGGAGATCGAGCAGGCGTGCCGCCTTTTTGTCGAACTCGGCATTGAAAAAATCCGCCTGACCGGCGGCGAGCCGATGCTGCGCCGCGACATCGAGACGCTGATTCGCAAACTCGCCGCGCTCAAACCCGCAGGCTTGCACGATCTCGCGCTGACCACGAACGGCTATTTCCTGCCAGAGCGCGCTGCTGGATTGAAAGCAGCCGGCCTCGACCGCGTCACCATCAGCCTCGACAGCTTGAAGCCGGACACGTTCCGGCAGATGACCGGCGTGGACGTGCTCGAACGAGTGCTTGCCGGCATCGAAGCGGCGAAGGCGGCGGGGCTGACGCCGATCAAGATCAACGCTGTCATCGTGCGCGGGCACAACGAGGCGGAGGTTGCGGACTTCGCCGGGTTCGCGCGCGAGCACGATCTGCGGATGCGCTTCATCGAGTTCATGCCTCTGGACTCCGGCCACGACTGGTCACGCGCGGACGTGGTTTCGGGGCGCGAGATTCGCGAACGGATTGAAGAGCGTTTCCCACTGGTCCCCGCGCCCGTCCGTCGCGGCGCGGAGACCTCGGCGCGCTTCGTCTTCGCTGACGGCGCGCCCGGCGAAGTCGGCATCATCGCGCCCGTCTCCGAACCCTTCTGCGGCGCTTGCTCCCGCATCCGCCTCACAGCCGACGGCCAGATCAGAACGTGCCTTTTCTCCACTGTCGAACATTCTCTGCGCGATTGTATCCGCGGCGGCGCAAGTCGCCCGGAAATTATCGATTACATGAGGAGCGTCGTTTTGAAGAAAGAGCCGCGCCACTTCATCAACGATCCCGACTTCCGCCAACCCGCGCGGACGATGAGCTTTATCGGCGGCTAAACTGCGAGGTGTCGAATGAGCACAAAGGTAGAAGCGACTATCGAAGACTTGTATCAAGTCGAAGGCAAGGCAGAGATTGTTGACGGGGAGATCGTGCTGATGTCACCAACTGGCGGTGCGCCGAACTACGCCGCGATGGAGATCACTTTTTCTTTGCGCCAGCACGCTAAACGCACCAAGAGCGGTCGCGCCGTCGGAGACAATGCGGCGTTCACGATTGATTTACCTAATCGCAAGTCGTTTAGTCCCGACGCGGCGTTTTACGTTGGTCCAATAACCATGAAGTTTTTTCAGGGGGCGCCAATCTTCGCCGTCGAAGTCCGTAGTGCCAACGACTACGGCCCGAAGGCCGAACAAAAGATGGCACATAAGCGCGCCGATTATTTCGCGGCGGGCACGCACATCGTTTGGGATGTCGATCTCTTGAGTCCCGATGTCGTTCGCTCTTATCATGCCGGCGACCCTGAGCGTCCGCAGATTTTCCGGCGCGGCGAAGTGGCCTCTGCCGAACCGGCCGTGCCGGGGTGGTCGATGCTGGTCGATGATCTGTTTGTCGAGTAAGTCAGGCCGGGCAGTAGTAGTGCCCGTCAGTTATTTTGAAAAGTCGAAGAAGTTTTCGGGGGAGCCGCGAACACGAGTCGCGGCTGAGAGTCACAATCGTTGTGAGACCCCTTGAACCTGACGCGGTTAGTACCGCCGGAGGGAGAAACGCAGAAAGACCGTTCCGGCGCTGTGTGTTTCGGGACGGTTTTTCTTTGACGGCCGGACGCTGGAAAGGCGGCCGGGAGGTAACAACCAATGAGTGCAAACAATGAGAAGAGCGAGCGACGCAGCGACGAAGTGCAACTGCCGAACTCGCAGCGGATTTACGTTGCAGGTCAAACGGCGGGCGTGCGCGTGCCGGTGCGCGAGGTCGCGTTGAATGCGACGCGCAACATGGACGGGACAATGGAAGAGAATGCGCCGGTGCGCGTCTATGAGACGAGCGGGCCGTGGGGCGATCCGGCCATCAAGTGCGACGAGCGCGAGGGATTGCCCGCCCTGCGCCGCGAGTGGATCGTCGGGCGCGGCGACGTGGAGGAGTACGAAGGGCGCGAAGTGAAGCCGGAAGACGACGGCTATTTGACGGCGGGCGCGGCCGAATATGCGAAGAACAAGACGAAGGGCCGCTTGGAAAACTTTCCGGGGCTGCGCCGTTCGCCGCTCCGGGCGAAGGCCGGGCACAGCGTGACGCAGATGCATTACGCGCGGCGCGGCCAGATCACGCCGGAGATGGAGTTCGTCGCGTTGCGCGAAAATATGGGGCGCGAAATGGCGCTGCACGCGATGCGTGAGCACGAGGGGGCGGATCGCAGTTCGCTCTTTCACCAGCACGCGGGCGAGTCGTTCGGGGCGGCCATCCCGCCGTTCGTCACGCCCGAATTCGTGCGAGATGAAGTGGCGCGCGGGCGGGCGATCATTCCGGCGAACATCAACCATCCCGAAAGCGAGCCAATGGTCATCGGGCGCAACTTCCTCGTCAAGATCAACGCCAACATCGGCAACAGCGCGGTCGCCTCTTCGATTGAGGAAGAAGTAGAGAAGATGCGCTGGTCCACCAAGTGGGGCGCGGACACGGTGATGGA
>JACCRA010000041.1 GCA_013813825.1 Pyrinomonadaceae bacterium
TCGCTCCGGCTCGTTCGCCTGCGGCGCGACGAACATTTCGCACACGTCGCGATCCCACAGCCCGATAGTTTTCCGATCCAGTCGGGGCGCGTCGCTGACGACGAGCGGCCCGGCCTGCCGGCACACGAAACGCACCAGCAACGCCGACTCAGACCACAGTACGCGCGCCTCCGCGTGCCGTTCCGGCGGCGCTCCAACGCCCGACCAGTAACGCTCGATTCGCACGGCGTCGGCCCGCTTCCATCCGGCGTGATCCAGATCGTCGGCCGCGATGTCCGCGCTCGTGAAATGTGCTGCGATGAAGTGCATGGTTCAACGTCCGAAGTCGAATAATGGTCTTGGCGGGCGCTTTCAATCAACCACGTCTGCGGCGGCAGTAGACGATAGTTCACTGCGTCGATGGTCGTCCACTCTCAACCGTCTGCCGACCGTCCCTGTCCCACCAGCGCTTTGTCGCAAACCAGACGATGCCGGGCAGGATGAAGATCGCGCCGAGGCCGACGGTGACGGCGCGGGGCGAGTAGCCGAAGCGGTCGAGCAGTTCGCCGGTCACGTAGTTGGAAGCGGCGAGCGTCAGAGTCAGGAGCGTCAACTCGGCGGCGAAGACGCGCCCACGAAAGTCATCCACGACCGAAGCTTGCAATAAAACAGTGGCGTAAATCCAGATCAGGCTGCCGCCCATGTGCGCGAGGAAGACCATCGCGGCGGCGACGGCGAAACTGCCCGCCACACCGAAGGCCATGTAGAAGACGCCGCCGAACAAGAATGAGACACCGATGGCGAGTTGCATCTGCCGGCGCGTCTCGCGGAACAGGAGGCGGGCGGCGATTGGTCCCACGGCCGTGCCGACGCCGCGCACCGCGTAGAGAACGCCGATCCCGAAAGCCGGATCGCCGCCGATGGGAAAAATCTTTTCGCCGAAGACGGCTAAGAGCGTCAGCACCCCGCCACCCAAACCCCATGCCGGCTTCAACGCCAGCAGCGCCATCACGCGCGGGCGCTGCCGCACGTAACGAATGCCTTCGAGCGTGTCGGTGAAGCCGAGCGCCTTCGCCATGGTTAGCTTACTTCGTGCGCGCGGCAGGCGGCGGGGCAGGCGCACGCCGACGATCAGCAGCGCGGAGAGGACGAACGACAACGAGTCGATGATGAAAGCCGCGCCCGTGCCGAACCAGCCGGTGACGAAACCGCCGATGGCCGCGCCGAGCGTCAACATCGCCGACCACGTGACGGAACTGATCGCGTTGGCCGTCATCAACTCGCGCCCTGAGACAAGCGACGGGATGGAGGCCGATTTCGCCGGCTCAAAAAAGGTGGAGCCGAGCAGTTGCAGTACCGTCAGCACGTAAACCAGCCATAGCTGGTCGGGGCGGCGGATGAAGAGGAAACCGAGGACGACGGCGGCGCGCAGCACGTCGGAAATGATCATGATGCGGCGGCGGTCGAATCTGTCCGCGACGACGCCCGCGAGGGGACCAATGACGACAGTTGGCAAAAAGCGCGCCACCAGCACGAGGCCGACGGCGCGCCCCGATCCCGTCAGTTGCAGCACCAACGTATAAACCGCGATGGTGTTGAACCAGTCGCCCAACTGGCTGACGATCTGTCCCAGCCACAACTGCCGGAAGCCGCGATTTTCGCGCAGCAGTTCCAAGTATCCGACGCGCCTTCCGTCGTCTGGCGGCGCGCCCTGTGTGCCGATGCTCTCTTCCATGCAAAGCGTCTTTGATTCCGACGGCAGGCGCGCAACTTAAAATCAGTGTCGCGGGTAAATTTCAGGAAGGAGTGTATTCGCCACCGGGCACATGTCAAACGCGGCTTTCAGCAAGCCAGGGAACAAAAGTAAAGAGATGTGAGATTTCAAAATTGAGATGTGAGATGCCGGTAGGAGCTTAACTCCGCGTTCCTCACTCTCAACTGTGTGTCCTTAACTTCATGCCAGAGCCTCCGGCAAAGCGGCGGGAACGGTCAGACTGGGACAAGACATCAGGCTGACTTGTCAGGTTGACGGGCGATTGAACAGCAGGTCTGTGCTGGCCGCACGGGCGGCGCGAAAACCGGCGATTATTCATCAAGTGTAACTAAACGGGTGGCGGCCGGGGCGCGGCACGCGGGTTGTTAAGTAAAAGCGTGCGCGGCTTTAGAAGCGTCGGGCGCTTCGCGGACTCACCGCACTGAGTCCGCAGCCGCGCACCTTTGAAAGAGTTACTAGCGATGACGAATGGACGCCACCGCGATCACTCTCTTCGATTCTCACCCAGCACGGCGAGTGAGTGCCACCCACTCGCCGCTTGCCCCGCCGCCGCCGGAGACGCGTCACGATTTGCTCCCGTGCCAACGTCTCCGGCGGCGGTTCTTTTTAAGCCAGCGCCGAGAGAAAATTCTTCAATCTCTTTGGCACCGGCTATGACCCGAACGAAGCGCGAAATGCGTTAGAGCGTTTGTGGTGGCGGCAAGCCCACAGTCTTTGTCATTTGAAGAAATTACAATTGAGAATGAGGGGCGTGGAATCAATCTACCGCCGGCATCTCAAATCGAAAATCTAAATTTGAAATCTCTTTACTTCATATCATCGACCACCGCCGTCGCTTGCTTGCTGCTTTACCTTGCGCTCATCAATTTTGGGACGCTCGGTGTGTTGTTGAGTCTGGCGTTGACCGTCGCTACCCTCGCGGCCTCCAAGATTTACTTCGACCGGATGGCGCGGCAGACGCGCGAGGCGACAGCGCGGGCGCGCCTGCACCTCGCCACCGTCGAGGCGCTGGCCACCGCAATTGACGCGAAAGATCAGACGACTCACTGCCACGTCCGGCGCGTGCAAATTTACGCCACCGGCATGGCGCGGGCGCTGAATCTATCCGCCCCGGAGATTGAAGCCCTCAGCGCCGGCGCGATGCTCCACGACATCGGCAAACTGGCCGTGCCCGATCACATCCTCAACAAGCCGGGCGAGTTGACCCCGGCCGAGTTCGAGCGGATGAAACTGCATACTACGGTCGGCGCGCAAATTCTGGAGAACATCGACTTCCCGTACCCGGTCGTCTCCGTCGTCAGATACCATCACGAGCGTTGGGACGGGTCGGGCTATCCCGAAGGCCTGTGTGGGGAAGCGATTCCGCAAACAGCGCGGATCTTCGCCGTCGTCGATGGCTTCGACTCGGTGCGCGAGGCGCGACCGTTTCGCGGCGGCCAGACGGTGGAGGAAGCGAGCGCGCTGCTTCGGCGCGAAGCCGGCACGCATTTCGATCCGCAACTCGTCGAACTGTTTCTACAGCGTCTGCCGGAGTTCGAGCGCGAGATCACGGCGCGCGGACTGAACCAACACGGGGCCGCCAATTCGCCGGCACCGCCCCGTGCGCCCGACGACGCGCACGAGGAGGGGGAGGAGGAGCACGCGACGCCCGGACACCCACCGGCAGCAGCGACGGCAACACCACCCGCTTACCTCGAACAGATTAAGAACGCGCACCGCGAAGTTTATACCCTCTACCAGATCGCCAGTACCTTCGGCTCGTCGCTCGACATCAAATGCCGGGCGCAGATTCTCGTCGATAAAATCGGCCACCTTGTCCCGTTCGACACCTGCGCTGTTTATCTCTACGACGAATCCAGATCAATCGCGCGTGTGGCGCACGCCGCCGGGGCGCACGCCGAGTTGCTGCTCGACCGTACAGTCGCTCCGGGCGAAGGCGTGATCGGCTTCGTCCTCGCCAACCGCCTTCCCGCCACCGACTCCGATCCGCTGCCAGACTTCGCGGCGCTGGGTCTGCCGGTGAACGCTCCCGCTTACCGTTCGATGCTGGCCCTGCCGCTCGTCAAAGGCGGGCGCTTGCTCGGCGCGCTGGCCGTCTATTCGGCGGAACTGCCGCGATACACGGAGGATCACCGGCGGCTGCTCGACACCATTGCAACGCTCGCCACTGACGCCTTTGCCAACGCTCTGCACCACGCCGAAACCGAATCGAACGCGCTGACTGACGCATTGACGAATTTACCCAACGCCCGCGCGCTGACGATGCGCTTTGGCGAGGAGGAGGCGCGCGCCCGCCGCACCGGCAGTTCTTTCCAACTCGTGATGCTCGACCTCGATGAGTTCAAACAGGTCAACGACACTTTCGGTCATCCCGTGGGGGACCAGATGCTGCGCGAGGTCGCGCGCCTGATGCAGGCGCAACTGCGCGAATACGACTTTCTCGCGCGGTATGCCGGCGATGAGTTCGTCGCCATCGTACAAGAACTTTCGTCTGAGCAGGTGGCCGATCTCTGCCGGCGCATCGAGCAGGCCGTCGAGCAGTTTTCCCTGCCCGTCACGCCTGACGGCGCGTCGGCGAGCGTCGGCATCAGCGCCGGCGCGGCGCTCTACGGCGCCGAAGGTGAGACGCTCAGCCACCTCCTCACCGCCGCTGACCAAGCCATGTACTCCGTTAAATCAAAGCATCGACAACAAAAGTATTCCGCGCACGATTTACCCACCGAGGCTTCGGAGAGCGACTTCACTTCGACCGCGATTAACTGAGTAGCAGCCACAGCGAAATTGATAGGATTGGGGCCTAATCGGGAGATGAGACCCGAACTACACGCCACCAAGCATCAATCGTTTTGGAATTTCTTCGAGGTGTTTCGTGGAGTGAGCAACCGCGCGCACTTCCAACTGATAGTCCCCGAAAGAAGCTCCCGCCATTAATGACACCGTCTCCGATCCCTGCGCGCGGTTCGGGGTGTTGCCCTAAGCCGCCTGCTTTCCGTCAGGGTCGAGCAACACTATCACCACGTCAACGCCTCTTTGGTCCATCGCCATGCGGAGGTACTGGCGGGAAGCGAGCTTGACTCGGTAAAGGTGAACCTGCTTCCCCGCAATCTCTCGCTCAAACAATTGGCCGGGTTCGAGCGGGCGTGTGTCCGGCGCGGTTTGCCTTGCGGCGCTCGAGGTGCTTCCTTGTGGCTGAGAGTGAAAGACGGAGCGTGCTTGACGGCGTGCG
>JACCRA010000060.1 GCA_013813825.1 Pyrinomonadaceae bacterium
AGGCGAAACGGGTACGCCAGAATGCTCGCGTAGGGGATGAACCACAGCGCGAAAGTCAGAAGCGTGGCGAGCAGCAGCGTGCGGACCTGCGGGCGCGCATCTTGAGCAATCCTTAATTTCATCTGAAGCATCTCCGCTGAAAAATTATTCGGAAGTTTACCTGCTAACCGTTCGCGGCCATTGTACGCCGAACGACAAAAAAGGCGAAAGGCGAGCGGCGAAAAAATAAACGCCCCTCACCCCGTCGATGTTCCTTCTTTGTCCCCCGCTTTAGCTTTTTGCTTTCTACCTTGCGCCTTCTGCCTTCTGTAATTCCCCGACTTCCCGCCGGTCTTCAACTCGAGGCGGACGTCCATGATCGTCATCGCTTTGTCGATGGCTTTGCACATGTCATAAATGGTTAGTGCGGCGACGGTGACGGCGGTTAACGCTTCCATCTCGACGCCGGTTTGCGCCTGCGTCGAGACATCCGCCACAAGGTAGACGCCGGTGTTATGTAACTCGGCGCGCACGTCGATGTGCGTGAGCGGCAGCGGGTGGCAGAGCGGGATCAAGTCGGCCGTGCGCTTGGCGGCCATAATGCCGGCGAGTCGGGCCGTCTCCAAAGGATCGCCTTTTGGTGTCCGATGTGCGCGGACGGCTGCGATGGTCTCCGCCGACATTAAAACGCGCGCAGACGCGATTGCGCGTCGTGCCGTCGCTTCTTTCGCGCTCGTGTCCACCATTGCGACGCGGCCTTGCTCGTCGATATGTGAAAAGTCTGACATGAATTTCTTGGATTGTAGGAGCGGGAGGTCTAACTGCGTACCGCATGAATGATCAGCGTATTCCCGCCGAGCAAAATTTCATCTGATTGTAATTCATCCGTCCACCGCGCGCGCCGCTTGCGCTCTGACGTTAGCCGGCCAATCGCACGAATGAGCGCGACGAGCGGCCAGTAAGCCCAGAGATTTGCTTTCGGCTTGTCGCGGTGAAGACGGCGAATTTCAAAGCCGTACTTTTCGAGCGTGTAACGCAGTTCCGAGTACGAGATCGGGTTGACGTGTAGCGCGATCTCTTCCATGCCGCCGAACTCGCGGCGCACGTCTTCAAGCGCCTCGCGCGAGAGAGGCTTGAAGTGCGACGTGTAGCCGTTGAAGAGCCATTTGAGGCGCTCTTCGATGTTGAGAATATTCGGCACCGTGACCACGAGTTGCCCGCCCGTTCGCAACAGGCGGTGAAACTCGCGGATCGCTTGCTGCGGATTCTCGACGTGCTCTAAGCCTTCGACGCAGGTAAGAAAGTCGAACTCTTCGTCGGCGTAAGGAAGCGTGCCGATCAGATCGCCGCGCTTAATCTCGACACCCGGCAGTCGGAAAATCTCCGGGTAGAGATCGCAGCAGCGCACATCGAAGCCGAGCCGGACCAGTCGCGCCGCTAATGCGCCTTCGCCCGCCGGCACGTCGAGCAGCAGGCCGCGAGCAGATTGTTCGCTGAGAAGACGCGCGACCTTCTCGTGAATCGCTTCGTGCGCGAGCGGCACGGCCTCGCGCTCCTGCTTTTCCGCGATCTGAGAGGAGACGGAATTGTGTTCAAACGAGTTTTCAGAGACTTCCATAGTGATAAACTAACACCAAAAAGCAATCAATTGGCAATGGTTATGCGGTTACAATGCTGAAACATTAAAACCGCGCGGCTTAGTGTCCGCGTAAATAGCTCGAACACAAAGTAATCAGAATCACTCGACAGTCGGATAAAGTTTGCAGGCGCGGCTTATTCCGGTCTGGTTGTTGACAAAGTTTGAGGAAGAATTTGCAAATCAAGTGCGGGTTTCAGTCAAGCAAAGAATACCTCTGAAATCCTTCCGGGCAATGGCTCTCTGCCAGTCCATTGCTTTAACCAACACTACACAAGTTGAAAGGACAAGTTTGATGAAGAAGAAGCTCTCAATGTTGATGTGCGCCGTCGCGGCGCTCACTATGATGGCGTCGGCGGCGATGGCGCAAGACAATCCGATGGTCGGCGGCGCGCCGATGATGAAAACCAAAGACATCGTCGATAACGCTGTCAACTCGAAAGACCATACGACGCTGGTCGCCGCCGTTAAAGCGGCCGGCCTCGTCGAAACGCTCAAAGGAACGGGACCGTTCACCGTCTTCGCGCCCACCAACGCGGCCTTCGACAAACTGCCTGCGGGCACAGTTGATACGCTGGTCAAACCCGAAAGTAAAGAGATGCTAACCGGCATTTTGACTTACCACGTGGTCGCGGGGAAGATGGACTCGAAAGCCATCGCGAAGGCCATCAAGGATGGCAACGGCACGGCGACGCTAACCACCGTGCAGGGCGGGATGCTGACGGCCAAAATGGACGGCAAGAAGCTCGTCTTGACCGACGAAAAAGGCGGCATGTCCACCGTCACTATCGCCGACGTAAATCAGTCCAACGGCGTTATCCACGTCGTCGATACAGTTCTGATGCACGGCGAAAAGAAGATGATGGATTAACTCTTCGGCCACCCGAACTGAAGAAAGCGGCGCGCTCGTGATAGAGCGTCGCCGCTTTTTTTGTCATAAAGGACGTGTCTACTCCGGCAGCCGCACAATCCGCACGACCGCGCCCGCGTCGAGCAGTCGGACGCTCTCCGGCACGATGACAAGCGCGGTGGCCTGCGTGAAGGCGACGAAGTCCGAAGAACCGCTCCAGCGCAACACTTCCGCGACCAGCCGACCGTCTTCGCCCGTGAGCAGCCGCGCAGGCAAATAGCTAGCGCGCCCGGCGGCTCCTTTAGCGGCGCGATTCAGCACGGCATGTTCTTCGACGAGCGCGGCTTGACTATCGCCCTGCATCCGACGCAGGGCCGTGCGCGCGAACAAATTGAACGTGACTGAGACTGAGACGGGGTTGCCGGGCAGCCCAAAGATCAGTGTGTCGCCGAGCCGGGCGAAGACCGTCGGCTTACCGGGGCGAAGACTCACGCGCTCAAAGAAAATTTCCGCGCCGAGCGCGCCGAGCGCCGTCTTCGTGAAATCGTAAATACCCATCGAGACGCCGCCCGACAGGATGAGCGCGTCGCAGCGCGCCGCACTCTCCAAAATCAACTGTTGCAACAACTCGCTATCGTCGCTGGCGAACGGCAACAATTCGACACGCGCGCCGGCCGCTTCGGCGTATCCGAGCAGTGAGTAACTGTTCGAGTCGCGAATCTGGTCCGCGCCCGGTTGGTCTTCGACGGGCAC